>JBGUGM010000175.1:0-12358 GCA_045111535.1 Bacteroidaceae bacterium | reverse complement strand
TGGTCAAGCATCTCTTTGTGGCTCTCCTTAGAGTGTTCAGGCTTGTCAATACGTACAATCTCAATCTTAGAGAACTCGTGCAGACGGTTCAAACCTCGTACATCCTTACCATAAGATCCGGCTTCACGACGCTTTTTGTCGATGGCAATCGCTTGCTCAACGGCTTCCTTGGCACCTTGGAAGTGCTTCTTTTCGAGACCTTTGATGACGCGCTCGGTCTCTTCTGTAATAAGTTTTAATGTTAGCATAACATTCTATTTTAGAATAGGGAAGGGAAGTTGTTAACTTCCCTTCATCCTACACGTATATAATCATTTTGTTTGTTTCTTATTTGAGCAGTCCCAATTCCTTGAATGTGTCCACGAGGATGGCTACGCAGCGGTCAACTTGCTCTTTGGTGTGAGTTGCCATGAGTGCCACACGGATGAGGGTGTCTTGTGGAGCGCATGCTGGTGGAACCACAGAATTGACGAACACGCCCTTGTCGAATGCCATCTTGGTAACTTGGAAAGTCTTGAAGGCATCACGTACGTAGAGTGGAATGATAGGACTTTCTGTATCACCAATTTCAAAGCCTGCCTGCTTGAACTGTTCAAGCGCATAATTGGTTGTCTTCCAAAGATTCTCCTGACGCTCAGGCTCAGACTTGAGGATGTGGATTGCTTCGAGTGCAGCAGCGGTTGCGGCTGGTGTGTTAGACGCACTGAAGATATAAGTACGGCTGTTGTGACGGAGCCAGTTGATCGTGTCGCTGTCAGAAGCGATGAAACCACCAATAGAGGCGAGACTCTTAGAGAAGGTACCCATGATGAGGTCCACGTCTTCTGTCACACCGAAATGGTTGCAGACTCCACGTCCTTGCTTACCAAACACACCGAGACCATGTGCCTCGTCCACCATCACAGTAGCGTTGTACTTCTTCTTCAATTCGATGATTTCGGGGAGTTTGGCAAGGTCACCTTCCATAGAGAAGAGACCATCGATGACAATCAGTTTCAGAGCATCTGCATTACAGCGCATCAACTGGTGCTCAAGATCTTCCATGTCGTTGTGCTTGTAATGGAAGAACTGTGAAAATGAGAGACGACGTCCATCAACGATGGATGCATGGTCACGGTCGTCACCAATGATGTAGTCGTTTCTGCCCGTCAGACAAGAAACAACACCTGAATTTACAGTGAAACCAGTGGAATAAACCAACGCCTCGTCTTTGCCCACAAATTCTGCAAGTTCTTTTTCCAGTTGGATGTGGAGGTCGAGCGTACCATTCAAGAAACGTGAGCCGGCACAACCAGTACCGTATTTCTTGATGGCATTGATGGCAGCCTCGCAAATGCGCTTATCATAGGTAAGACCCATATAAGAGTTGGAGCCGAACATAAGAACCCGCTTCCCGCTCATCATCACCTCTGTGTCCTGATGGCTGTCAATTTCTCTGAAATAAGGATAGACACCCGCATTGATGTACTTCTGCGGCTCTCTATACTTACTCATTCTTTCTTGTAATAAACCCATAGTTAAATTGTGCATTTCGGCTTAGCGTCAACGGTTGAAACGTTTCATGTCACATGAAAAATGTTCTCCGCCGACACCGAAAGAGACACGCTATTTGTGATTATTATTTTCTATTGTTAATACAAAAACGATGCAAAGGTAGTAAAAAAAGCCCGTTTAACTCTCATCTTTTCTGAAAAAAAACCAAGAAAGTCAAAAAACATGGTCCGAATTGAAGAAATTGACGTAAAAAGTCGTAATTTTGCAGCGCAATTCCGAAAGAGGTACCTTTTTGATGAGTGGACATTGCATACACATTATTTATATAAATAGAGCGCAATGACATTTCGGAAACAGAGGAAGTTTTTTCATCTATGGCAGATAAGAAGAGAATCATATTCATCGTGAACCCTGTGTCGGGAACGTCGGGCAAAAACTTCGTTTTGAAGTTGGTTGAGGACAATCTCGACAAGTCGCGTTATGAGCATGAAGTGATGAAAACCGAGCATGTAGGTCATGCAACAGAACTGGCAAAGCAGGCAGCAGAGCAGGGTGCAGACATCGTTTGTGCGATTGGTGGTGATGGCACGGTGAATGAGGTGGCGACAGGATTGATTCATACACAGACGGCTCTTGCCATCATCCCCTCTGGCTCCGGAAATGGATTGGCACGCCATCTTCGCATTCCGACCGACCCGTTGAGTGCCATTAAGATTATCAACAGAGGGTTGACCCAGCCGATGGATTACGGCATCGTGAATGGACGCCCGTTCTTCTGTACTTGTGGTGTAGGATTCGATGCTTTCATTTCACAGCGCTTTGCTGAGGCAGGTAAGAGAGGTCCTGTAACTTACATTGAAAATGTGCTGAACAGCAGTCTTAATTATCACCCGGAAACTTACGACCTTGATATAGTCAGCAATAGGGAAGGGGAGGAGGTGCACCAGATTTACAAGGCATTCCTCATCTCTTTTGCCAATGCTTCCCAATATGGAAATAATGCCTACATCGCACCCTCTGCTTCGGTGAGAGATGGATTGATGGATGTGACCATCATCGAACCCTTCCTTGCCATCGAGGCGCCTCAGATGGCCATTCAATTGTTTAATGGCACGATTGAACAGAATTCTCGCATCAAGACTTTCCAATGTCAAAAAGCCACCGTTCGTCGTTCAAGACCTGGCGTGGTGCATTATGACGGTGACCCGATGCAGACAGACAAAGATGTAAAAGTGGAGATTGTCCACAACGGTTTGATGTGCGTTTCACCCTCCGAGGAAGGGATGCCGACGGTGGAGGTGAGAGTGCAGAATTTCATCACGGAACAATTCAAAAATATGTACAATAAAACAGAAGAGTTAATACAGGAGAATATGAAGAAGGGACCACGCATTCCGAAGATTAGGAATGGCTTTATTCGTAGACTTTCAGACAAATAATCGCTGTTTTTATCAAAAAAACGGGGAAAAATTTGTTTCTTCGAACAAAATGCGTTATTTTTGCAAAATTCGTTAGGGAACGGGTTCCCGAAGAAGTGAAAAATGTCCTTCTTATGGATAAGAGATTTACATTGATTAATAACCTTAAATAACTTAAAAAGAAAAGAAAGTTATGGCTCAAAAAAGAGTTTACACCTTCGGCAACGGACAAGCAGAAGGTAATGCGCAGATGCGCGAGGCTCTCGGTGGCAAGGGTGCTAACCTTGCAGAGATGAACCTCATTGGTGTGCCAGTGCCTCCGGGCTTCACAATCACGACAGATTGCTGTAATGAGTATTATGAAGTAGGAGAAGAGAAGATCAAGGAACTGCTTCAGAGTGAAGTGAATGCAGCAGTGGCTCATGTGGAGAAACTGATGAACTGCAAGTTCGGTGATGTGAACAATCCATTGCTCGTAAGTGTACGTTCTGGTGCTCGTGCATCTATGCCTGGTATGATGGATACCATCCTTAACCTTGGTCTGAACGACGAAGTGGCTGAAGGTATGGTGAAGAAGACAGGCAATCCACACTTTGTTTATGACTCTTACCGCCGCTTCGTTCAGATGTACGGCGACGTGGTTCTTGGCTTGAAGCCAGTGAACAAGGAAGACATCGACCCATTTGAGGAAATCATCGAGAAGGTGAAGGAAGAGCAGGGCGTGACCCTCGACAAGGATCTCTCTGTTGAGTCTCTCAAGAAGTTGGTTGAACTCTTCAAGAAGGCTATCAAGGAGCGCACAGGTCAGGACTTCCCAACTGATCCAATCGTTCAGTTGTGGGGTGCTATCTGCGCTGTGTTCCGCAGTTGGATGAACGAGCGTGCTATCCTCTATCGTAAGATGGAAGGCATTCCAGACGAGTGGGGTACCGCTGTGTCTGTGATGGCAATGGTATTCGGTAACATGGGTGACACTTCTGCTACAGGCGTTTGCTTCTCTCGCGATGCAGGTAATGGTGAGAACCTCTTCAACGGTGAGTACCTCATCAATGCACAGGGTGAAGACGTGGTGGCTGGTATCCGTACTCCACAGCAGATTACAAAGATTGGTTCACAGCGTTGGGCTGAACGTGCAGGTATCTCTGAAGAGGAGCGTGTTGCCAAGTATCCTTCTATGGAAGAGGCTATGCCTGCTCTCTATGCTGAACTGAACGACATTCAGGACAAGTTGGAGAAGCACTACAAGGACATGCAGGATATGGAGTTCACTGTACAGGAAGGCAAACTTTGGTTCCTCCAGACTCGTAATGGTAAGCGCACCGGTACTGCTATGGTGAAGATTGCGATGGATCTCGTTCGCGAAGGTCTCATCGACGAGAAGACAGCAATCCTTCGTTGTGAGCCTCAGAAACTTGACGAGTTGCTCCACCCAGTATTCGACAAGGACGCTCTGAAGAAGGCTAAGGTGATCACTCAGGGTCTGCCAGCATCTCCAGGTGCTGCTTGTGGTCAGATTGTATTCCACGCTGATGACGCTCAGGAGTGGCACGCTAATGGTCACAAGGTTATCATGGTACGTATCGAGACTTCTCCAGAAGACCTCGCAGGTATGGCTTCTGCAGAGGGTATCCTTACTGCTCGTGGTGGTATGACTTCTCACGCTGCTGTGGTTGCTCGTGGTATGGGTAAGTGCTGCGTATCAGGTGCAGGTGCCATCAACGTTGACTACAAGTCTAAGACTGTTGAAATCGAAGGCGTTACATACAAGGAAGGTGACTACATCTCTCTGAACGGTACAACTGGTCAGGTTTATGCAGGCGAAATCCAGACGAAGGCTGCTGAACTTTCTGGTGACTTCAAGGCTCTGATGGACCTCTGCGATAAGTACACTAAGTTGCAGGTTCGTACCAACGCTGACACTCCACACGATGCACAGGTTGCTCGTGCATTCGGTGCAAAGGGTATTGGTCTGACTCGTACAGAGCACATGTTCTTCGACGACCAGAAGATTATCGCTATGCGTGAGATGATTCTCTCTGACTCTGTAGAGGGTCGTGAGAAGGCACTCGCTAAGTTGCTTCCATATCAGAAGGCTGACTTCTACGGAATCCTCAAGGCAATGGATGGTCTCCACGTGAACATCCGTCTGCTTGACCCACCATTGCACGAGTTCGTACCACACGATCTGAAGGGTCAGGAAGTGATGGCTAAGGAAATGGGCGTTGACATCAAAGTTATCCAGCAGCGTGTGGCTTCTCTCGCAGAGAACAACCCAATGCTCGGTCACCGTGGTTGCCGTCTCGGCATCACCTTCCCAGAAATCACAGCGATGCAGACTCGCGCCATCCTTGGTGCTGCTTGCCAGTTGAAGAAGGAAGGCTTCGATCCACATCCTGAAATCATGGTGCCACTCATCGGTATCCTCTACGAACTCAAGCAGCAGAAGGAAATCATCCAGAAGGTGGCTAAGGAAGTCTTCGCTGAGGAAGGTGTTGAAATCCCATTCGAAATCGGTACGATGATTGAGATTCCACGTGCAGCCCTCACTGCTGACCGCATCGCAACTGAGGCAGAGTACTTCTCATTCGGTACAAACGACCTCACTCAGATGACCTTCGGTTACTCTCGCGATGACATCGCATCCTTCCTCCCTGTATATCTGGAGAAGAAGATCTTGAAGGTTGACCCATTCCAGGTTCTTGACCAGAAGGGTGTTGGCCAACTCATCAAGATGGCTGTCGAGAAGGGTCGTGCCGTTCGTCCAGGCATGCGCACTGGTATTTGCGGTGAGCACGGTGGTGAACCTTCATCTGTGAAGTTCTGCGCTAAGATTGGCATGAACTACGCTTCATGTTCTCCATTCCGTGTGCCAATCGCACGTTTGGCAGCCGCGCAGGCAGCCGTTGAAGAGTGATTTTAATTCACTGAATAACAATTAGTTAATTACGATGGGTTAAAGTGGTACTATAACACTTTAACCCCTCGCTTTTTATTCTGTAATAAGCCTAAAAATAGCCGCTATTCCGTGTGCCAATAGGTTGCTTGCATCAAATTTGTTTACCAAATTTTTGATCAGTTTACCAAAATTTCAAAGTGTCTTTTATGGTCTGAATTATATTGTATGAATGCGCATTATTGCGTGATACTGTTTTTTAATTTTTCGCTTCTGAACTGTTGAGGTGACAAGCCTGTGTAGCGGTGGAAGTAGGTGCCGAAGTGAGATTGGTTGGAAAAGTTCAGCAGGTCAGCCACTTGTTTGATGCTGAGGGAATTGTCGCGCAGGAGGAGTTTCGCCTGCTTGATGATTTCCTCTTTGATGATTTCATTGGCAGTCTTGCCTGAAAGTTTCTTGCAGACGGAGGAGAAATATTTGGGTGTGATGTTCAGCAAGGTGGCATATTTGTTCACGCTGACGAATGGCTGATGGGGGTCTTCAAGCAGTTGGATGAAACACTCGAAGATGTGTTCAGCAGAGGAATGGGTGGATGGTTGCAACATGATGTGGTCACTTTTTTCCAACACCTCGATGAATTCGTTGACAAATGCCACCAGTAGTGCTTTCAATGAAACGCTTTTGCGATTTGAATTGGACGCGTTCAGCTTGTCGTTCAGCAAGTCGTAATACATGCACAATCGGTGCATCTCTGCTTCATCAATGTGTACCACGTCATGGTTGGTGGTCATTGCATGTACTGCCCAGTTTAGATTCAAATGAATTTCCTTCATCAGCATTTCCACCATTTCCTTTGACACGATGATGCCACGTATTTCCAAGTCCATGCTCAACATGGACTTTTCCAGAATGTTGCTGGGCTTGCACACGAACACATCGCCACTCTCAATGTTGATTTTCTCATCGCCCACACAAAGGGTGCCGTTTCCCTTCCTGACAATCACGGCAAGATAGGTGTCCAGCAGGAAAGTGTCTGGTTTGATGTCGCGCACTTTCTTGATGTCGCTCACAAGTGCTATGGTGTTGTCTTGGTAGTCAACCTCCACTTTGGGAGGAATGGATGCTAAGTCTATTCGTTCCATTGTTCTGTTTTGTCATTTTGATGCAAAGTTAAGTGTTTTAGAAGATATTCACGTGTTTTATTTCACCTTTATTTTCTTCTATCTGTCTTATATGGTTCCTAAATAGGAGAAATAGAACAATATGGAGGTGCTTTGTTTGTTCTATTTCTCTTGAAAAGATTGTTACTTTGCATTCAAAATCAAACAATGATCAATTTAAGCAGAACTAAAACATGAAAAGAAGAACATTTTGGATTGCCGCAATGGTGATGGCTTTGCTGTCGTCGTGTGGTGGACAGAAAGAGGAGCAGCCCAAGGCTCCCACTAGGGTGAAGACGCAGGTGGTGTCGTCTGGTATGATGGATAACACCCAGACGTATGTGGGCATGGTGGAGGAATGTAAGGCTACGGCGGTGAGTTTTACGAGTATGGGGGTGGTGAAGCGTGTGTTGGTGGATGAGGGGCAGACGGTGAGCCGTGGACAGTTGATTGCTGAGATGGATGACACGCAGGCTCGCAATATGTTGAGCAATGCTCAGGCTCAGATGGCACAGGCGAATGATGCCTATGCACGCATGAAGCAGTTGTATGAACAGAATTCCTTGGCTGAAATCAAGTGGGTGGAGACACAGAGCCAGGTGGCTCAAGCGAAGTCGCAGTTGGATATGGCGAAGAAGAATCTTGCGGATTGTCGTCTGACTGCTCCTGTGAGTGGCATCATCGGACGTAAGCAGATAGGTGCTGGTGAGACGGCTCTCCCTTCTCAGGCTGTGGTGAGCATTCTTGACATCTCAAAGGTGAAGGTGAAAGTGGCTGTGCCGGAGGCGGAAATAGGTGGTATTACAGCCAACACGCCTACCCATATCAGGGTGGATGCGATTGACGGCAGCTATCAGGGGGGCACCATAGAGAAGGGTGTGCAGGCCGATGCCCTCACACATACGTATGATGTAAGAATAGATGTGGCAAACGGTGAACGAAAGCTGCTGCCTGGCATGGTGGCGAGTGTCCAATTTATCATTGACGATTCACAAGGCGGTGGTGGCAAGTACATTCCTGTGACGTCAGTACAGAAGAAGGCTGACGGCTCTCTGTTTGTCTGGACGGTGGCACAAGACAGTACGGCGCATCGCACGATGGTGAAGATCGGAGGCACACAGGGGAACTATGTGTCTGTCATTGATGGGTTGAACGTGGGGCAACGCATCGTGACGGAGGGCTATCAGAAACTGAGCGAAAACACTAAAGTGGTTTTTTGATGTAAGAAGTAAGATGTAAGAAGTATGAAGAATAAGATGGAATGGCTCAAGTGGCCATTGGAACATTACTCGATATCGTTGCTCATCATCGGCATATTGTTTGTGATGGGCATCTTTGGGATGTATGACATGCCGAAGGATGAGTTTCCCCATGCCACGATTCGTCAGGGGGTGGTGATAGCTGTCTATCCAGGTGCTACGAGTGAGGAGGTGGAGCAGCAGGTGGCTCGTCCGCTGGAGCGTTACCTGTTCACATTTGGGGAGGTGAATCGTGTGAAGACCACCACGACCTCGCAGAATGGCATGTGCATCGTGATGGTGAAGCTGAACGATGACGTGAACAACAAGGATGAGGTGTGGAGCAAAATCAAGCATGGGCTGAATGGATTCAAGGCGCAGTTGCCGTCGGGTGTGCTGGGCATTGTAGTGAACGATGACTTCGGCAACACGTCGGCTTTGCTCATAGCCATAGAGAGTGACCAGCGCAGTTACCGTGAACTGAAAGCATATAGCGATGACTTGAGTGATCGCCTGCGTCGCATTCCCTCGGTTGCCAACGTGAAGATGTTTGGTGAGCAGAAGGAACAAATCAGTCTTTATATTGACCGTCAGCGTCTGCAGGCATACGGCATTGGTCAGCAGATGCTCTTCTCCCGTCTGCAGGCTCAGGGCATCACGACCTTGAGTGGAGGCATTGACGATGATGACCAGCAAGTGCCCATTCATGTGGAGACCCAGGAAAATTCGGAGGAGGAGATTGCCAATCAGATAATCTTCTCAGACCCTGCCACGGGCAAGGTGGCGCGTGTGAGGGATGTGGCACGTGTGGTGAGGGAGTATGAGCCGATGTCGAGCCGCATTGAGCAGGACGGGCATCCTTGTGTGCTGCTGTCGATGGAAATGACACCAGGCAATAATGTGGTGGAGTATGGCAAGGAGGTGGACAAGGTGCTGGATGCTTTCCGTGCGAACGAACTCCCAGAGGATGTGAAGGTGACGCGTATCGCCGACAAGCCCAAGGTGGTGAGCATGAGCGTGAGCGACTTCCTGCGCGACCTGCTCATCTCCATGGCAATCATCATTTTGGTGATGATGGTGCTGTTCCCGTTGCGCTCGGCTATTGTGGCAGCCATCACCATCCCTCTAAGCACGTTTGTCTCTGTTGCCATCATGTATATTGCGGGCATCGAACTGAACATCGTGACTTTGGCGGCTTTGATTGTGGTGTTGGGAATGGTGGTGGATAACTCCATCGTTGTGATTGATGGTTATCTGGAGTATCTGGGTAAGGGCTATGAACCAAAACGGGCTGCGGTTGACTCTGCCAAGCAGTACTTTATGCCCATGATGCTTGCCACCATCTGCATCTGCACGATTTTCTTTCCCTTCCTCCTCACGATGAAGGGTATGTTCCACGATTGTCTGGAAGATTTCCCGTGGACCATCACGATTAACCTGATGGTGTCGCTCTTCTTGGCGGTGACGGTGATTCCGTTCTTGGAGGTGCGCTTGATTAAACCCACCAAGGTGAAGACTGACGGCAACGCCATCACGAAGTGGGTGCAGAGAACGTATGACAAGGTGCTTGACTGGACTTTCCGCCACCCTTGGGCGACCATCCTTGGGGGTATTGCCGTCATTCTGATTTCCACGCTCATCGCACCAACGCTGAAAATCCGTCTGTTCCCATACGCTGACCGCGACCAGTTTGCGGTGGAGATTTTCTTGCCTGAAGGTAAGGGACTGGCAGAGACGGATGTGGTGGCTGATTCTGTGCGTCACGTTTTGGAGAAGGATGATGATGTGGTGGGCATCACAGGCTTCATCGGTTGTTCCTCGCCCCGATTCATGGATGCATACGCGCCTCAGATGGCAGGAAAGAACTATGCACAGTTCATCGTGAATACGAAGTCGGACAAGGCGACGCTTGCACTATTGAAGAAGTATCAGCCCATGCTGGGTGAGGCTTTCCCTAATGCCTACGTGAAGTTCAAGAGATTGGATTATTTGGAGGTGAACGAACTGGAGTATCGTTTTTATGGCGACAATCTCGACTCGCTGCATGTGGTGGCTGAGCGACTGATGGAACGGATGCGGAAGATGCCAGAACTGGAGTGGGTGCATACCGACTACTTCCAGCCATATCCCATCATCAATGTGGATCTCGACCCTGTCACTTCGGCGCAGTTGGGCATCACTCGTACCACGGCGCAACTGGCACTTAGTGCCACATCCAGCGACTTGCGTGTGGGACAGATATGGGAGGGTAACTACGAACTTCCCATTGTGGTGAAGGATGATGCCGACATGACTTTCTCTGATGTTGCCAATCTGGGCATTGCATCGCCCACATCGATGATGTCGGCTGCAGGCTCTCAGTTCTCAACCGTTCACTCTCAACTGTCAACTAACACCACCGTGCCGCTCCGTCAGATTGCCGATGTGGCACCCCTGTGGAGCGAGAGCAGGATTGTGCATCGTGGCGGAGAGCGTTGCATCACGGTGTCGGCTCAGTTTGTGCAGGGTGTCTATACGGCTCCTGTCGAACAGGAGATTG
Source organism: Bacteroidaceae bacterium (assembly GCA_045111535.1). Taxonomy (GTDB): domain Bacteria; phylum Bacteroidota; class Bacteroidia; order Bacteroidales; family Bacteroidaceae; genus Minthosoma. The sequence goes on along the minus strand of JBGUGM010000175.1, from coordinate 1,616 downwards.
CCCGCATCATGCAGGAGGAACTTGTGCTGCCACAGGGCATTCGTAGTGAGGTGGGTGGTGAGATAGAATATGGCGACGAGGCTTTGCCACAGATATTTGGCGGCATCACCATCGCGTTGGTCATTGTGTTCTTCTTCCTACTGTTCAACTTCAAGAAGTATGGCATCACAACCATTTGTATGACGGCTTTGGCGTTGATGATTCCAGGTGCTCTGATAGGTTTGGGACTGATGAATCGTGCGCTGGGTCTGACTTCCATCTTTGGACTCATCACGCTGATGGGTATGATTATGAGGAACGAGATTCTGATTTTCGAGCATGCCATTGACCTCATCAAGAAGCATGTGGCAGAACATGGAGACTGGACGGTGGACAAAGATGCCTACAACAAGGCTGTGAAGCAGGCTGCCTACGAAGCAGGCAAGCGGCGTATGGTGCCCATCTTCCTCACCACGGCCACGACTGCCGTGGGTGTGGTGCCGATGATTATCGCTCAGAGTTCATTCTGGATGCCCGTAGGTGTGACTATCTTTGCAGGGGGCATCGGCTCGCTCATTATGGTCGTCACCATGCTACCCGTTGTTTATTGGAAGGTTAGTACAAAGTAATAAGAGATTAATATATGAAAAAGATTTTATTGACAATATGTCTTTTATGCTCTTATGGTCTTTCTGCCCAGGAGTACAGCTTGGAACAACTGCAGCAGATGGCTGTGGAGAATAACCGCACGCTGAAGAATGCTCGTCTCAGTGTGGAAACTGCTAAAGAGGATAGAGCCAAGGCACACACCAACTTTTTCCCTCAGGTGAGCGCCAATGCTGTAGGCTTTCACGGCTTTGAAGACCTCATTCAAGGTTCCATGCCCGCAGGAGAAAATGAGATGCCCATCTCGTTGGTGAAGAAAGGGTTTGTGGGTAGTGTCATGGCTGTACAGCCCCTCTTTCAAGGTGGACAAATCGTGAACGGTAACAAACTTGCTGCTCTTGGACAGGAAGTGAATCAACTGCAACTCAGGATGACGGAGAAGGATACGGAACTGCAGGTGGCAAGGTATTATTGGCAAATCGTCTCCTTACAAAGCAATGTTGCCACCCTCGACTCTGTGAAGGTGCAGTTGGAAGAGGTGCATCGCCTCACGAAGAACTATGTGGATGCTGGTGTCATCACCCACAACGACCTTTTGCGTGTGGAATTGAAGCAGCAGGAGATTGCTTCCAATCGTCTTGAACTGGAGAATGGCATCAGTATCGTGAAACTGCTCTTGGCACAGATGGTAGGGATAGGAGAGGACGACTATCATATCATGCGTTCTGCTTCTTTTTTGTCGCCCGCCCTTCCTGCCACCTACTTGAAAGACAACGAACAGGCTGTTTTGGATCGTGAGGAATATGCACTTTCGCAGAAGAATGAGGAGGCAAAGAGCCTGAATGTGAAAATGGAACGTGGAAAACTGTTGCCTTCCTTGGCGATTGGTGTCAATGGCTTTTATCAGACTTTCGACAGCCACGATAATACCAACGGAATGGTGTTCGCTACGCTTTCAGTTCCTATCAGCGATTGGTGGGGTGGCAGTCATGCTGTGAAGAAAGCCAAACTCCAGCGTCTGCAAGCCGAGA
>JBGUGM010000174.1:0-17956 GCA_045111535.1 Bacteroidaceae bacterium | reverse complement strand
TGGGGAGGCAGGCGTCTGCGTCCTTACAAGGGACTGGAGGTGTCGGAGGAGCCGATTGGAGAGAGTTGGGAGGTGAGTGCCGTACCGTCGAGCACGAGCATCATCTGCAATGGGGAGTTGGCAGGGAAAGACCTGAACAGTGTGATCGAGATGTCACCTGCCCGCATTCTGGGTGGAAAGGTGGCAAGGAGATATGGCGGAAAGTTGCCGCTGCTGGTGAAGTTTATCGATGCGGAGAGGGATTTGAGCATTCAGGTGCATCCGAATGATGAGATGGCGCAGCGGGAGCATGGGAAGTTTGGCAAGAGCGAGATTTGGTATATCATCGATGCGAAGCCCGGGAGCCACCTGTATGCGGGTTTCAAGGAGGAGATCACGCCTGAGGAGTATAAGCGCAGGGTGGAGGACGGCACGATTGTGGATGTGCTGGCAAGACACGAGGTGAAGGCTGGCGATGTGTTTTACTTACCTGCTGGACGTGTGCATGCCATCTGTGGCGGCATCTTGCTGGCAGAGGTGCAGCAGTCGTCGGATGTGACGTACCGCATCTTCGACTATAACCGTCCGGGGATGGACGGGAAACCTCGTGAACTGAACACGGAACTGGCATCGCAGGCACTCGACTTCCATGTGGAGGATGAGTACCGCACCCAATACAGCGATGTGGCTGGACGTGCCAACCGCATCATCGATTCTCCTTATTTCAGCGTGAGGGTGACGGAGATGACGGACTCATTCCACCGTAACCTCATCAAGTACGACAGTTTCATCATCAGCATGTGCATCAAGGGGGATTGCAAGATTCGGATGCGCACCACGGGCGACGAAATCCTGCTACGTGAGGGACACAGCACCCTCATCCCTGCTGCCATCGCAGATTATGACGTGATTCCGATGCACGGCAAGACCCGTATCCTCGATGCCTACATCGACAATATGGATAAAAGTATAGGAAGCGTCATTTCACGCTTCCTACACATCACGGAAAAATAATTCATTTATTTTTGTACCATTCCTGCAACACGTAGAAGGCTTTTTTCTTCTCGCCGGCATCGCTCACGAGCCCTTTGCGGTTGTAGTATTGCTGAATGTCGGGCAGCACACGGCGGGGTGAACGGAAGTCCTTGAGAATCCAAGGGGTGGTGCCTGAGAGTCCTTCAATCTTGTCAATCATGGCGATGTTTTCACGATAGAGGTTCTCCTGGAACTCCTCTGTCCAGCGCTGGTTCTTCTCGCCATGATAACCTGCTTTGGCGCCTCCTCCGAACTCGCTGATGATGACGGGCTTGTTGTAAGGAATCTCCCACTTCATCTTGGGGGCATCGTTCACGTCACGATACCATCCGATGTACTGATTGAACGACACCACATCGACGTACTGGTTCATGTTGTCGTTGAGACGGTTCACGTAGTTGGAGGCACCTGTCACTTCCATTGCCATGGAGATGAGACGGGTATTGTCCTGTGTACGTGCATACTGTGCCAGGCGACTGAGGAAGGAGTCGCGCTGGGGGGAGTGGGGCGTCTCGTTGGCGATGCTCCAGATGATGATGTTGGCACGGTTCTGGTCACGTGCAATCATGTCGCGCAACTGTGCCTGTGCATTGTCGAAGGTCTGGGTGTTGGTCCATGCGATGGTCCAATAGACAGGAATCTCTGACCAGACGAGGATGCCCATGCGTTCTGCCTCCTTGATGGCGTATTCGTTGTGGGGATAGTGTGCCAGGCGCACGAAGTTGCAGCCCAGTTCCTTTGCCCATGAGAGGAGGGTGTGGGCGTCTGCTGTGGAGTTGGCACGACCCCCTCCGTTGGGTTTCTCCTCATGGATGGAGATGCCCTTGAGGAAGATGGGCTTGCCATTGAGCAGAATCTGCTTGTCGCGTGTCTCGATGGTGCGGAAACCAATGTCGTCGGTGAGGACTTCACCGTTCAGGGTGAGGTTGACGCGATAGAGTTTGGGGTTCTCGGGTGACCACAACTGAGGCTTTGCCGCGAAGGTCACGGATGCCTTACCCTCAGCGTTGGTGGTGAGGGTCTTGCTGATTTTCAGTTCGGGGATGTTGAGTGTCACCTGCTGCCCAGCCTCTGCCTTGTTCAACTTGACCACGAACTGCACCTGCTGTTGTGGGGTGAGTTGGTCGCCTTTCTTCTGGAAGGGCTTCTGGAGTTGGAGGGAGTAGTTCTCGATGTAGAGGGGTGCTACGTTGACGAGGAGCACATCGCGGGTGATGCCTCCGTAGTTCCACCAGTCGAAAATCTGGGTGGGCACATCCTCTGCATGACGCTTGTTATCGACTTTCACGATGACGGTGTTTTCACCATCCTTGAGTTGCTCGGTCACATCGAAATTGAAGGGTGTGAAACCTCCAATGTGGTGTCCCACCTTCGTGCCGTTCACATAGACATGACAGTCGTAATTGACGGCACCGAAGTAGAGCAGGGTGTTGCGTCCCTCTGTAGGATGCCAATCGAAACTCTTCTTGAACCACACAGTGCCCTCGTAGAAGAACAGGCGTTCATCTCGGGTGTTCCAGTCGGAAGGGATAGGCATGGTGGGGGAGGTGTCGAAGTCATACTCGATGAGATCTTCTGGACGCTGTGGTTTCGCATTGCGGAAGAAGCCCCAAGAGGTGGGGTTCATGCGGTAGTCGTAATAGCCCTCTTCCTGCACATCGACGATGTAGTTCCATTCGCCATTCAGCGAGGTGGTGTGACGTGCCTGGACATTGCCCAACAGGGGGAGGGTGTCAGCAAAGGAAAGGGTGGAGAACAGCGTCCCCATGACGAGTGTCAAAACAAGTTGTAATGTTCTTTTCATGTTAGTAAATGATGAATAGGTTGATGAATTTTTTGCAAAGGTACGATTTAGTGAGAGAAAAACCAAATTTATTTGAGTTTTTCCGAACCGAAGGAGCAGCGAGAGCAGAGTAAAACTTGTTTATGCTATGCCGAGTCGTGACAGAGGAAGGTGAAGCCAGCATTCGTGAGTACCTTCGAACGATAGTTCAACGGTAGGAAAAATATGAATAAAACGTTCTTTTTTTGTTAAAGTACTATAAAAGAAAGGGTGCTTTATTGACTTTTTGCCTTTATGTTGGTCTTTTATTATTATTTTTGTACGCATTTTTGATATTTATGAAGAGAGAGATTTTGATGTTTTTGTTGCTTTTGATGGCAACAACAGGAATTTTAGCACAAGAAGCACGACGATTCACGATTAACGGTTACTTGACAGATATTGATTCGAAGGAGCCGATGGAGCATGTGTCTGTGCAGTTGTTCACGGCTGCGGATAGTGCGTTTGTGGGTGGTACAGTTTCTAACGAACGTGGTACCTTCTCGGTGGATGTGCCTACGGTGGGCACGTTCCGACTGAGGATTTCGTTTGTGGGTTATCAGACGATAGAGCGTGAGGTGACGTTGCGCAGGGCAGAGAACATGGACCTGGGCAATATCCGCATGGCAACGGATGACCGATTGCTGAAGGAGGCGGTGGTGTCGGCAAATGTGGCACAGGTGGTGGTGAAGAAGGACACCTTGCTGTATAACCCAGAAGCCTTCCGTACACCAGAAGGCTCGGCAGTGGAGGAACTCATCAAGCGATTGCCCGGAGCAGATATTGACGAGGATGGCAACATCACCATCAATGGTAAGGTGGTGCAGAAAATCCTGGTGGATGGCAAGGAGTTCATGTTGGGAGATATAGAGACTGCCCTGAAGAATATTCCTGTGAGCATCATCCAGAATGTGAAATACTATGACCAGCAGAGTGACCAGAGCCGTATCACTGGCATTGATGACGGTGAGAAGGAGACGGTGCTGGACTTCACCATCAAGAAGGGCATGAATCGGGGCTACATGACGAACGTGGACATAGCAGGGGGTACGGAAGACCGCTATGCCATGCGTGGTTCGGGTAGCAGTTTCACGGACAAGACCCGCATCATGCTGGTGGGCAATGCCAACAACAAGGAGGAGAATGCAGGATGGTGGAACCGCAGGGGACTGAACTCGAACAAGATGCTGGGCTTGAACCTGAACTATGATGACGGGAAGAAGTGGAAGGCAGACTTTGGTGCCAGATGGAATCACCGCAATGGGGACAACCGCAACGAGAACTCCAGCGAGAACTTCTACAGCCAGGATTATCGTACCTTCTCGAACAGCAGTTCGGTGAGCCTGTCACGCAACAACAACTGGAACGGAAACCTGCGTGTGGAATGGAAACCCGACACCCTCACCAATATCATGATCCGTGCCAATGGCAGTTATGGCACCAATGACGGTACGTCCACCTCGCTCTCTGCCACCTTCAATGATGACCCCTATCAGTATGGCAATGACCCCTTGGATGTTGACCAGATTCTGGCGATGAATGAGCAGAAACTGGCGGTGAACAAGAATGAACGTGCCAACCTCAGTTATGGACGTAACCAGAATGTGTGGGGCATGTTGCAACTCTATCGCCGTCTGAATCCGAAGGGCAGAAATGTCACCCTGCGTGTGGAGGGAAGTGCTGGTGACAACAAGCAGAGGAATGCCTCGAACAATGAGGTGCATCTGTTCCTGAAGCAGAATCAGGCAGGGCAGGACTCCACGTACTTCACGGCACGCTATAACGAGACCCCCAGCAAGAGCAAGGGCTATGTGTTGAACACCTCCTATACGGAGCCACTCTGGAAAGGTGCGCACCTGACAGCCAGTTATGAACTGCGCTATAACCAGAACAAGAGTGACCGCAAGACTTTCGACTTCAGCCATGAACCAGAGGATGTGTTTGCGGGCATTGTGCCTGTGTATCGTGATTGGGACTCGTGGTTGGGACCTAACTCGCCATTCGCTGCCTTGGATGCTCCGTTGGATGACTTTCTTGACAAGAACCTCAGCCGCTATTCAGAGTATAAGAACTATACCCACAACATCCGTCTGACCCTGCGTCATCGTGTGGAGAAGTTCGACTACAATGCAGGTGTGCTCCTGCAGCCTCAGCGTTCCAACTTCATCCAGGACTATCGGGGTAAGTATGTGGACACCATCCGCACCGTGACGAACTTCACGCCTACCTTCAACTTCCGCTATAAGTTCAGCGACCAGAGCAACTTCCGCATCCAGTATCGTGGTGACACCCGTCAACCCGACATCACGCAGTTGCTTGACATCACCGACGACTCCAATCCGCTCTACATCACACAGGGTAATCCGGGATTGAAGCCTCAGTTCACCAACTCGCTGAACCTCTACTACAATAATTATATCGCCAAATGGAGACGCTCCTTCGTGGTTTATGCCAACTATCGCCATATCCGCAACAGCATCTCCAACCTTGTGCGCTACAATGCTGAGACGGGTGGTAGTGTCTCTCGCCCTGAGAACATCAATGGTAACTGGAATGCTGATGGTGGCATCACGTTCAATACAGCCCTCGACACCTTGGGACGTTGGAATGTCGGTACAGACACCCGTGTGCGCTATAATAACTATGTGAGTTATGTGGCACAGCGTCAAGCCGATGCTGAGAAGAACACCACACGCTCGACGAACCTGAATGAGCGCCTGAACGTGAGTTTCCGCAATGACTGGCTGGAAGTGACCCTTGATGGCAATGTGACCTATCAGCATACCCGCAATGAACTGCAGCCCAATGCCAATCTGGACACGTGGCAGTTCAGATATGGTGGACAGGTGCTGATTCGTTTCCCGTACGATATCGAGTTCAGTACCAACATCCGCGAACATAGCCGAAGGGGTTACAATGACCCGTCGATGAACACGAATGAACTGATTTGGAATGGACAAATCTCGAAGTCCTTCCTCAGAAGCAAGACGCTCGTGGTGGCACTCAACTTCTATGACCTCCTGCAAGAACAGAGCAACTATGAGCGATACGTGGGTGCGACGAGCCGAAGCGATACACGTTACAACAGCATCAACTCCTATGCGATGCTCCATGTGCGCTACCGCCTTAATATGTTTGGTGGCAAAGTGGATACGGAGGGGAGATATGACAAGAAGTGGGGCAATCGCGACAGAAGATAGTTTCGTTGACAGTTACTAACCAATCAATATACATAAAGAAATGAAAGATTTTAATTACTATGCGCCGACAGAAGTGGTGTTCGGCAAAGAGTCAGAGGAACAAGTGGCTCGTTTGGTCAAGAAGTATGGAGGAACGAAAGTTCTGGTGCATTATGGTGGTCAGAGCGCCATCCGTTCAGGACTTCTTCCTAAGATTTTTGACTTGCTCAATCAGGCAGGCATTGACTTTGTGAAATTAGGAGGGGTAGTGCCTAATCCCAGACTTTCATTGGCACAGAAGGGCATCGAATTGTGCCGTAAGGAAGGTGTTGACTTTATCCTGGCAGTAGGTGGTGGAAGTGTCATCGATTCTTCCAAGTGCATTGCATACGGAGTGCCTTATGAGGGCAATGTGTGGGATTTTTATCTTGGCAAAGCTAAAGCGACAGCGATGTTGCCCCTTGCAGCTGTGCTAACCATTCCTGCAGCAGGTAGTGAGATGAGTGAATCAAGCGTCATCACCAATGAGGAAGGCGATGTGAAGTTGGGCTATTCCAACAACCTCTCACGTCCAAAGTTTGCCATCATGAACCCTTGTCGCACCTTCACCTTGCCTCCTTATCAGACAGCAGCAGGTGTGACAGACATGATGATGCACACCATGGAGCGTTACTTCACGAAAGATGATGACATGGATCTGACCACCGAGATTGCTGAGGCGATGTTGCGCAGCATGAAGGATGCGGTGTTTGCCGTGTTGAAGAATCCAGAGGACTATCGTTATCGTGCCCAGATTATGTGGGGTGGTAGTCTGATGCATAATGGTTTGACGGGCTGTGGCGTGAATGAAGACTGGGCAACGCATCAGTTGGAACATGAACTCAGTGGTATGTTCGATGTGACGCATGGTGCAGGACTCGCTGCCATCTGGCCCAGTTGGGCACGTTATGTAATGCACGAGAACGTGAGCCGTTTTGTGCGCTTTGCCGTCAATGTGATGGGTGTGCCTAATGATTTCACCGACCCCGAAGGAACAGCCTTGAAGGGTATCGAGGCGATGGAGCGTTTCTATCATGCCATCGGTATGCCTATCAATATCAAGGAACTCATTGGACGTGACATCACCGATGCGGAAATCAAGGAGATGACCCGCAAGTGTAGTCGTGACTACAAGGCTACCTGTGGCGGTTTGAAGGTGCTGGAAGCAAAGGATATGCAAGCCATTTATGAGATGGCGAAAGGCTGATGAAGAATACACAACACAAATACAAAACATGAATATGAGAAATAATATGAGAAAGAGCCTATTGTCCGTAGCCTGTTGTCTGATGTCTGTTGTCCCTTCGCTGGCACAAGACCTGCAACTGAATGACCTTGAGTATTTTGAGCGTCAGGGCGTGAATGTGCTGGTGTTCAGCAACAGTTTCAATGGTGGTTTCAATGACGAGAAAAACTCGGGCATAGAAATCATTCATCACGGAGTGCGTACCGTGCAGGGTGGTGCTGTACGTCTGAACAACACGCCTGAGCAGTGGGACTTGGTGCCCCAGATGACGAGCCGCAAGGTGGATCGTGAAGCAGGGAGCATCGAGGTGGGTATGCGCTATAACGATTATGACTTCGACAGTCGGGTGGTGGTTACAGCGAAAGGAAAGGCAGTGGAGATTGCTGTCTATCTGGACAAGCCTGTACCTGAGAAACTGGCTGGTGATGCGGGCTTCAATATCGAATTCCTTCCATCGCAGTATTGGCTCAAGACCTTCTCGATGGATGGGCGTTTAGGAAGACTGCCCCGTTATGCCACCAGTCAGACAGTGACGCGTCCGAATAGTGAGAAGCCACGTCAGTTCAAAGGCTTTAAGACCTACGATGATCGGGGTACAGACCGCTTTGTTGACCCTCTGCCCATCGAGACGGGTCATAGCATCGTCTTGGCATCTGATGCTCCTGAAAGGATGATTCGTATCAGTAGTGAAGATGCAGAACTGCGTCTTTACGATGGACGTATGCTGGCACAAAACGGATGGTTTGTGCTGCGTAGTATATTGCCGAAAAATAAGACGGGTAAGGTCATCACGTGGACAGTGGAGCCATATGCCATCCCCAACTGGATTCGTGAACCGAATATTGGCTTCTCACAGGTGGGTTATCGTCCTGACCAGCCCAAGGTGGCAGTCATCGAGTTGGACAAAAAAGACCGTCCCAAAGCAAATGCGGCTCTGATGCGTATCAACGAGGATGGCACTACCTCCGAGGCATTTCGTGGTGCCATCAAGGAGTGGGGCGCATACTTCAAGTACAACTATGTGAAGTTCGATTTCTCCTCTGTCAAGCAGCCTGGTGTCTATTACATCCAGTATGGTGACACAAAGACCAACGACTTCCTTATTGACGAGCATGTCTATGATAAGATTACCGATGCCACGACGGATGTGTGGGTGCCCATCCACATGAATCATATGTATGTGACCGAGGGCTATCGCACTTGGCATGGGGAACCCTTCAAGGAGGGCTATCTGCAGGCTCCTGAGAGTGACCACTTCGACTTGCATCGTCAGGGAGCATCCACTGACACGAAGTACAAGCCTTATGAGTTGATTCCAGGACTGAATGTGGGTGGTTTCTTTGATGCTGGTGACTTCGATATCGAAACTGGCTCTAATATCAGTGTGGTGCAGAACTTTATCCGCACATGGGAACTGTTTAACCCACAGCGTGACGAGACTTTCGTAAGTCAGAAGCAGCGTTATGTGGACTTGCACCGTCCTGATGGCGTGCCAGATGTGTTGCAGTTCATCGAGCATGGCACCCTGAACCTGGTGGCACAGGCAGAACAGATAGGTCATATGGCATCGACGCTCTCTAACTCCGTGCTGGACAACTATCACCATTTGGGAGATGCAGCCAGCATCACGGATGGTTTACACTATGACCCAAGTTTGAAACCATACGAGGTGTCGGCAGATGGTAAGTCGAGCGGTACGCCTGACGATATGTGGGCTTTCACGACACGCAATCCGAGCCTCGACTTCCAGGCAGCCACGATGTTTGCGGCTGCCAGTCGTGTGCTGAAGGGATATAATGATGACCTTGCTGAGCGTGCCCTCACACAATCAAAGCGATTGATGGAAGAAGCAACAGCCAGCCCACGCGCTGGGCGTTCTTCTGATGGAGGACGGGGAAGAGGTAATTTGGCCACCAACCTGCAACTCTATGGCGCTACCCGTGAACAGCAGTACTTGGACAACTTCAATTCCCAAATCTGGAATGCCCTTGACCGCAATGTCAACGGTACCATTCAAACTGCCCTCGATGCCATTCCGTTCATGGATGAGGCTTATCGTCAGCGTTTGCGCCCTTACGTGGAGAAATATGCGGTGTATGTTGATAGTTTGGGTACACAGAATCCATATGGCTTGCCCATTGGTTTGGGTAACTGGGCTGGAGGTGGTCAGGTGCTCAGTTTCGGCACTACCGTTTGCTTTGCCCACATCTATTTCCCCGACATCATCAAGCGGGATGTGGTCTTCCGCACTGCTGATTGGCTCTATGGATGCCATCCTTACCACAACTATTCCTTTGTGGCTGTCGTAGGTGCTGCACGTCCTAAACAGGTGTTCTATGGTAATAACCGTGCTGACTTCTCGTTCATTCCTGGCAACGTCGCTCCAGGTCTGCTCTTCCGTAGGCCAGACCACTTCGAGAACTTTGATGATTGGCCATTCCTCTGGGGACAGAACGAGGGTACTATCGCAGGTAACACGCAGTACATCATCTTTGGCTCTGCGTTGAAGAATATTGTCAACTCAAATAAATGAAGAAAATGAGAAAAACGTTATTGTCCGTCGTCTGTGGTCTGTTGTCCGTTGTCCCCTCTTGGGCACAGATCCGTTACAATCAGGTGGGTTGTTATCCCAACCAAGAGAAAATCATTGTGGTGGAGGGTACGAATCCTGAAGGGAAGGTGCGTGTCACGACCCCCAAAGGCAAGGTGCTGACCCCAAAAGTGATGCGTGAGGCAGTATCGCCTTGGTCGGGCAAGACACGTTATCTCATCAATCTTGACGATGTGACAGCCACGGGACGTTATCATGTGGAGGTGGATGGACAGACGTGTGACCTGTTGGTGTCGAAACGTCCTTATCAGGACATTGCCAAGGCATCGCTTCGTCTGTTCTACCTCATTCGTTCGGGCATCGCCATTGAGCAGGGTGGGGCGTACAACCGTCCTTTGGGACATCCCGATACCCATGTGCTCATTCATCCATCGGCAGCCACAGAGAAACGTCCTGCGGGTACCGTCATCAGTTCGCCATACGGTTGGTATGATGCGGGTGATTACAACAAATATGTGGTCAATTCTGCCTTTAGCATTGGACTGATGTTTGCTGCCTACGAACAGCAACGCGACTACTTTGTGAGTCTGAAGACAGACATCCCCGAGAGCGGCAACAAGACCCCAGACTTCTTGGACGAGATGATGTTTAACCTGAAATGGTTGCTGACCATGCAAGACCCCGATGATGGAGGTGTGTACCACAAGCTCACTACACCTAACTTCGAGGATTTCATCATGCCCACCGAGTGCCAACAGACCCGTTATGTAGTGGCGAAGAGTGTGACGGGTACCCTCGATTTTGCAGCAGTGATGGCAGATGCGGCACGCCTTTTTGCACCCTATCAGAAGGACTATCCCGACTTCCCTGCCCAGGCAACGGAGGCGGCTGAACGTGCCTATCTGTGGGCAAAGGAACACCCAACAGCCTTCTATCGTCAGGAGCAACTGAAAGACCCTGCTGTCTCCACAGGCACTTATGGCGATGGTAATGCCCGTGACGAGTTCTTCTGGGCATCATCAGCACTCTATCGCTTGACCCGCAAGCCTGAATATCTGGCAGATGCTCGCCAATACCAACCCCAACGCTTCTCCACACCTTCATGGGGCAATGTGTCTGCCTTGGGTACGTTTGAGTGGTTGGCTGAGAAGAATATGCAGGCTCCAGAAGATGAATTGCTGCTGACGACCCAGTTGCTTGCCTATTGTGAGGATGCTATCAAGGGTGTTGACACCTCGTGTTTCCAGTCACCTTTTGGCAACAATCCCCGCAACTTCGGGTGGGGCTGTCTGGCGGAGAATTGCTGTTGTCAGGCATTGGTGCTCCTCTATGCCGACCAACTCACGGGCACCACGAAATATCGTCGTTATGCCTTGCAGAATGCAGACTACCTCTTGGGACGCAATGCCACTGGCTACTGCTACGTGACAGGCTTCGGTGACAAGTCCCCCATGCACCCTCACCACCGCATCTCCTCAGCAGACAACGTGGATGCCCCCTTCCCGGGTATGCTCGTTGGTGGTCCCAACCCTGGACAGCAGGATAAGGGCGATATGCACAATGCTGTCTATCCTTCCAACCATCCTGATGAATCCTACATCGATGATGAAGAGTCTTATGCCTCTAACGAAATCGCTATCAACTGGAACGCTTCTCTCGTCGCCTTCCTTTGCTGGCTCGATGCATTAAAATAAATGAATATGAATAAAACGTTCCGTGTTGGCATCATCGCCACAGGCTGGATAGCCGAAAAAGCCGCCATTACTTTGAATGGCCTTTCCGATTGTGTCCCTTACGCAGTAGGTTCACGCACCTTGGAAAAAGCACAGGCATTTGCCGAGAAATGGAGCATCCCCAAGGCATATGGCTCCTATAGTGAACTGATAGCCGATCCCGACATTGACCTCGTCTATATCGGCACCCCTCACTCCCATCATTACGATGTGACCAAAGAGGCAATTTTGGCAAGTAAGCCTTGTCTGGTGGAGAAAGCCTTCATGGCGAACGCACGTCAGACGAAGGAACTGCTGGATTTGGCACATGAACGGAAGGTGTTCATAGCCGAAGCGATCTGGACACGTTATCAACCTGTCGTGCAGATGGTGCGTGACCTCATTCAGAGTGGACGCATCGGCACTCCTCGTATGGTGACTGCCACCCTCGGCTATTCAATGGGTGACAAACCTCGCATCATGCGTGCTGACCTTTGTGGAGGCGCCTTGCTCGACTTGGGTGTCTATGCCCTCAACTTTGTCCGCATGTTCTTCCCTGCCGACATCGTCAGCATTGAGAGCCAGTGTGTGAAGAGTGACACGGGTATGGACTTGACCAACGCCATTAGTCTTGTCCTTGCAGACGGCATCCTTGCTAACGTGCAGAGCAGTGCTGCCTGTGTGGGTGACAATATCGGTGTTATTGCAGGTACTGACGGCAACTTGATTATCGACAACATCAACAATCCCCAACGCATCACCGTCAACACCCATGACCGTGTATTTGTTGAGGATATCCACGTGCCTCAGCAAATCACAGGCTACGAATACCAGTTCCTTGCCTGTCGTGATGCCCTTGCCGAAGGACTTCTCGAACCTCGTGAGATGCCCCATGCCGAAACCCTCTACATCATGCAACTCATGGATGACTTCCGTAAGAAATGGGGAGTCCATTACCCGTATGACAACGAATAAATAGAGAAGGGGGATGTATCGTAATGGTGCATCCCCTTTTCTATTTATATATAAATAAACTCAAATAAATTTGGTTTTTCTCTCTCTTAATCGTACCTTTGCATACGATTATAAAATAGTGGATGATATGAAACGTTTAGTCATCATGGTCATGGGGTGCTGTGTGGCGCTGGGTGTAGGTGCTCAGTTGAATGTGCAGCAGACAGCGGATTCGATTGTGAAGTATCAGTTGAAGTCTGGCGGATGGCCGAAGAACCAGGATTGGTTGAAGGGGGTTGACCCGAAGGAGGCGTGGAGTTGGCACAAGGGTGTGGGCTCGACGATTGACAATGGGGCGACAACGAAGGAGATGGAAATATTGGCACAGGCGGTGTCGCGTCTGGACAGGGCTGTGGCTGAGAATTCGCGGTTTCTGGACAAAGAGGTGGCGAAGGAGACGAGGGAACGCTATTGCACGGCGTTCAAGATGGGTGTGGAGTTTTTGCTGAAGATGCAATATAAGAATGGTGGTTTTCCTCAGTACTTCCCGTTGAAGAAGGTGGAGGACTATTCTGCACAAATTACGTTCAACGACAATGCGATGGTGAATGCGCTGAAGATGCTGCGGGATGTGGCGAGGGATGAAGAGCGGTTTGTGTGCATCGGTGTGGAGAAGGGAATGAAGAAGAAGTGTCAGGAGGCGTATGAGAGGGGATTGCAGTGTGTGCTGGATTGCCAGATTCGTGTGGATGAGGAGGGAAAGGTGCTTGCGTATGGTACGGAGGCATGGAAGTCGGGCAAGAGGACGGTGTGGTGTCAGCAACATGACAAGGAGACGTTAGCGCCAGTGAAGGCGAGGGCGTATGAGTTGCCTTCGTTCTCGGGCAATGGGGAGACGTGTGCGATTTTGAATCTTCTGATGGATGTGGATATGCCGACGCCAGAGGTGCGGGAGGCTGTGAAGTGTGGTGTGGAATGGTTGGAGGCGCATGTGATGAAGGATGTGGTGGTGGAGAACTATACGGACGAGAAGGGTAGGAAAGACATTCGTCTGCTGGAACGTGGTGGCGCGGAGCCCTTGTGGGCAAGGTTTTATGACTTGGAGCATGGGAAACCGATGTTTTGTGGTCGTGACGGGGTGCCTCACAAGAAGTTGTCGGAGATTGATTACGAACGGAGAAATGGTTATTCGTGGGTGGGTGATGCTCCGAAGAAGGTGATAGAACGATTCAAGAATTGGTAATGATCAGCCCACGCGCTGGGCGAAGTTTTAATGACACAATTATAAATATTATAGTATTATGGCAGATAATAATCAACAACTTCAGATTGAAGTGAAGCCCGAAGTGGCGGAAGGTACGTATTCAAACCTTGCCATCCTGACTCATTCTGCGAGTGAGTTTGTGGCAGATTTTATCCAGATGATGCCTGGTATGCAGAAGGCACAGGTAAAAAGTCGCATCATTATGGCTCCAGAGCATGCCAAGCGTCTGCTGATGGCATTGCAGGACAATGTGCAGAAGTATGAGAAGCAGTTTGGCACCATCCGACTGCATCAACCTCAACAGCAAAATGACGAGCGTACCATCGCTCCATTTAGCATCAAACAGGGGGAGGCATAACTCCCCCTTTCTTTTCCCTTTAAGAACCCTTTTTGCTACTTGATGGGGCAAAAAGATGTTGTTTATTTGTTAAATAATACTAAAAATACAAGTTTTTCTCCGTGTGAAGAGAAAAATGTTTCTTCGAAAACATGTTATTCGGCAGAAAATGCCTAACTTTGCACCACTTTTTGGAGTAGTGCGTGCCTTCGTTAGGTACATTGTGTGTCGTGTGAAGCGATTTTTCCCTGTCTGGAGCAGGGGTTGTAATGAGAGAGAAACGACACTGATTTTAGCACGAAGCAAAGCGGGTAGCTGACCATAAAGCAATGGTTCCTCCTTCGGGTGGAAGGGATATGGTAGGCACTCGGACAAGAATGAATATCATTAAATAATAACAATAAAAAATTAAACAAAATGCCTACTATTCAACAATTGGTAAGAAAAGGCCGTAAGGTGTTGGTAGACAAGAGCAAGTCTCCTGCATTGGATTCATGCCCTCAGCGTCGTGGCGTATGCGTGCGCGTGTATACTACTACTCCTAAGAAGCCTAATTCAGCGATGAGAAAGGTCGCTCGTGTTCGTTTGACAAACAAGAAGGAAGTGAACTCTTACATTCCAGGAGAGGGCCACAACTTGCAGGAACACTCTATCGTACTGGTACGTGGTGGTCGTGTGAAGGACCTTCCAGGTGTACGTTATCACATCATTCGCGGTGCACTCGATACCGCAGGTGTGGCAAGCCGCACACAGCGTCGCTCTAAGTACGGTGCTAAGCGCCCAAAGGCTAAGAATTAATCCTTTTTCTTACAAAGTAAAAAAGTAACTACAGTTTTTTCACAACGTTTGGTTTGACGGAAATGCTTGAAGGGTTGAGTAAATGCCCTCGGTGGGCGTTGAAGATACACACACAAATGCAGCCTCAGACTAAAGAAAGATTAAATCAAACAAAAAAATGAGAAAAGCTAAACCAAAGAAGCGTGTGGTGCTTCCAGATCCAGTTTACGGAGATGTGAAGGTGACAAAGTTCGTGAACAACCTCATGTATGATGGCAAGAAGAGCGTGGCTTACACCATCTTCTACACTGCACTGAAGAATGTAGAGAACAAGATGAAGAACGAGGAGAAGTCTCCATTGGAAATCTGGAAGACTGCCCTTGACAACATCACTCCACAGGTGGAGGTGAAGAGCCGCCGTATCGGTGGTGCCACATTCCAGGTGCCAACAGAAATCCGTGCTGACCGCAAGGAGGCCATCTCAATGAAGAACATGATTTCTTTCGCTCGCAAACGTTCGGGCAAGAGCATGGCTGACAAACTTTCTGCTGAGATCATGGATGCTTTCAACCAGCAGGGTGGTGCATTCAAGCGTAAGGAGGATATGCACCGTATGGCTGAGGCTAACCGTGCATTCGCACACTTCCGCTTCTAATAAAACACATTCATTAAACATTAAGGTAAAAAGGAAAAAAGAGTATGGCAAAGCAAGATTTGCATCTTACGCGTAACTTTGGCATCATGGCCCACATCGATGCTGGTAAGACTACCACATCTGAGCGTATCCTGTTCTACACAGGTAAGACTCATAAGTTGGGTGAGGTTCATGATGGTGCCGCTACTATGGACTGGATGGCACAGGAGCAGGAGCGCGGTATCACTATCACTTCTGCTGCTACAACAGCATATTGGACTTGGAACGGTAGCAAGTACAAGTTCAATCTGATTGACACTCCGGGACACGTGGACTTCACCGCTGAGGTGGAGCGTTCTCTGCGTGTGCTCGATGGCGCCGTTGCTACATACTGCGCTGTGGGTGGTGTGGAGCCTCAGTCTGAGACTGTGTGGCGTCAGGCTGACAAATATAATGTTCCACGTATCGGTTACGTGAACAAGATGGACCGTTCAGGTGCTGACTTCTTCGAGGTGGTTCGCCAGATGAAGGAGGTGCTGGGCGCTAAGCCAGTTCCCGTGGTGATTCCAATCGGCGCTGAGGAGAACTTCAAGGGTGTGGTTGACCTCATCAAGATGAAGGCTATCCTGTGGCACGATGAGTCGCTGGGTGCTGACTACGATGTAGAGGACATCCCTGCTGAACTTCAGGCTGAGGCTGAGGAATGGCGTGGCAATATGCTCGAGTCTGTTGCTGAGTTCGATGACGAACTGATGGAGAAGTTCTTCGATGATCCTTCTACCATCACTGAGGAAGAGTGCATCCGCGCTCTCCGCAACGCAACTTGTGCGCTCGAGTGCACTCCTATGCTGTGTGGTTCTTCATTCAAGAACAAGGGTGTGCAGACATTGCTCGACTATGTGTGCGCTTTCCTCCCATCTCCTCTGGACACTCCAAACATCGTGGGTTCTAACCCAACTACGAAGGAGGAAGAGGATCGTAAGCCATCTGAGGATGAAAAGACTTCTGCATTGGCATTTAAGATTGCCACTGACCCATATGTGGGTCGTCTGACTTTCATCCGTGTATATTCAGGTAAGGTAACTGCCGGTTCTTATATCTATAATACTCGCTCAGGCAAGAAGGAGCGTGTGTCTCGTTTGTTCCAGATGCACTCTAACCACCAGAACCCTGTTGAGGAAATTGCTGCTGGTGACATCGGCGCAGTGGTGGGCTTGAAGGACATCCACACAGGTGACACGCTCTGCGATGAGGACGCACCAATCGTATTGGAGTCTATGGACTTCCCAGATCCTGTGATTGGTATCGCTGTGGAGCCTAAGACTCAGAAGGACCTCGACAAACTCTCTCTCGGCTTGCAGAAGTTGGCAGAGGAAGACCCAACCTTCACTGTGAAGACTGACGAACAGTCTGGTCAGACCGTGATTTCTGGTATGGGTGAACTTCACCTCGACATCATCATCGACCGTCTGAAGCGTGAGTTCAAGGTTGAATGTAACCAGGGTAAGCCTCAGGTGAACTACAAGGAGGCTATCACGAAGACTGTTGACCTCCGTGAGGTGTACAAAAAGCAGTCTGGTGGTCGTGGTAAGTTCGCTGACATCATCGTGAAGGTGGGTCCTGTTGATGAGGACTTCGAAGGCACTGGTTTGCAGTTCGTTGACGAGGTGAAGGGTGGTAATGTACCTAAGGAGTTCATCCCTGCTGTTCAGAAGGGCTTCGCTGAGTCTATGAAGAATGGTGTGCTGGGTGGCTTCCCAATGGATAGCATGAAGGTGACACTTGTGGATGGTAGTTTCCACCCAGTGGACTCTGACCAGTTGTCATTCGAAATCGCTGCACGTCAGGCTTACAAGAATGCTTGCGCTCAGGCTAAGCCTGTGTTGATGGAGCCTATCATGAAACTCGAGGTAGTTACTCCTGAGGAGAACATGGGTGACGTGATCGGTGACCTGAACAAGCGTCGCGGTCAGGTGGAAGGTATGGACAATGCCCGTTCTGGTGCCCGCATCGTGAAGGCGATGGTTCCGCTGGGCGAGATGTTCGGTTATGTGACCGCTCTCCGTACCATCACTTCGGGTCGCGCCACTTCATCTATGCAGTATGACCACCACGCTCCAGTGTCAAGCACAATTGCTAAGGCAGTGCTTCAGGAGTGCAACGGTCGCGTAGATCTCGTATAATCAAGAAAAAGTTTGGGGGTGCAGGCAAGCATACGACTCTTTGCCTGCATACCCTCTTACTTATATATAATTTACTTAAATAATTAAAACAATGAGTCAGCAAAAAATTCGTATCAAACTGAAGTCTTACGACCACAATCTCGTTGACAAGTCAGCAGAGAAGATCGTGAAGGCTGTGAAGGCTACTGATGCTATCGTGAGCGGTCCTATTCCACTCCCAACGCACAAGCGCATCTTCACTGTG
>JBGUGM010000173.1:0-7799 GCA_045111535.1 Bacteroidaceae bacterium | reverse complement strand
GCACGTTTTGAGATAGAAGGATATATTCGGACGTTACTTCGTGAATATCCCGACCTGCATGTCTTCATCACAGGTGGCAATACTTTCGAGTTTTCAGAAGACATCACGTGTCCTATCATCCATGACCCTTATTTGGTGTTCAAGGGTTTGGCTTCTTTGTAGAAGCGAGTGTGTCATTTTCGTGGCACCAATAAGATGCTGACTTCATACAGCAAATACATCGGAAGGCTGACGATGCAGAGGGTGATGGCATCGGATGTAGGTGTGATGATGGCAGCAACGATGAGGATGATGACAATGGCGTGCCGACGATACTGTTGCATTAGCCCTCGATGCAGGATGCCCAAGCGTCCCAGCAACCAAGAGAGAATGGGTATTTCGAAGACGATGCCCATTGCAAGGCTGAGAAAGACTAACGTGTCGATGTAACTTTCAAGGGAAATCAAGTTCTGGATAGAATCATTTACTTGATAATTGGCAAGGAAGCGGAAAGTGATGGGGAAAAGGATGAAGTAACAGAAGAGTATGCCCACCATAAACATCAGATAGGAAGAAATGACGAGTGGCGTGGTATAACGTCGCTCTTTTTCGTATAGACCAGGGGAGATAAAGCGGTAGAGTTCAAAGATGATGTAAGGTGCCGCTACGATGATACCCACATAAAAACTAGTCATCATGTGGACAATGAACTGGCGTGTCAATTCGGTGTTGATGAGTTGCACCTCTGGTGAGGAACCGAAAAGGCATGGCAAGAAGTCCGGACTTTTTGGAGCGAAGATAATCCAGAAGACCTCGTCTTTGAAGACAAAGGCGAGGATGGCGAAGAGTGCCACAACGATGATGCATCGCAGTAGCACTCGGCGCAGTTCTTCAAGATGATCCCAGAATGTCACTCTTCTTCTTTCTTTTCTTTTTCGGTGGTCTCTTCTTCATCCGTGGTCGTTTCTTTCATTCCGTCCTTGAAAGCGCGGACACCTTTACCTGCACCACGCATGAGTTCAGGAATTTTCTTGGCTCCAAAAAGCAGAAGAACCACAACGAGGATGATGATGAGTTCGGGCATTCCGAGCCCGAGAAATAAGGGTTGTATCATAATTGAACGTTTAGAGAGTATTTTGTTTTAGTTTTTCAACGAATTCATCAATGCGATGCAATTCCATTGGAATGCGGATGTTTTGTGGACAGTGAGGTGCACACTTGCCACAACCAATGCAATGGTTGGCTTGTCGTAGTTTGGGAACAGCACGGTCATACCCTACGAGGAAGGCACGACGTGCCTCACGATAATTTTCTGCCTGCTGGTTCTCGGGCACATTACCTTTGTTCACACATTTATTATAATGTACAAAAATGGCAGGAATGTCAAGTCCGTAGGGACAAGGCATGCAGTACTTGCAATCATTGCAGGGGATGGTGGGGTAGGAGACATAAAGGTTGGCAATCTCGTTTTCAAGCCATTCCTGTTCCTCTGTGGTGAGAGGAACCAAAGGACTATAGGTACGAAGATTATCTTCCAGATGTTCCATGTAAGTCATGCCACTCAACGCTGTGAGTACATTGGGCTTAGAGCCCACATAACGAAATGCCCATGATGCTACGCTGTCTTCTGGACGCTGTTGCTTGAGGGTGGCAACAATGTGGTCAGGCATCTTCGAAAGACGTCCTCCCAGCAGTGGTTCCATGATAATAGCAGGAATGTTGCGTTTCTCCAGTTCTTCATACAGATAGACTCCATTTGGATTGAGTGGGTTGCCATTGTTTGCTGTATTCCAGTCCACATAGTTCAACTGAATCTGCACGAAGTCCCAGTGACAGGTGTCGTGCTTCTCCATCAGGTGGTCGAACACAGCAATATCGCCATGATAGGAGAAACCGAGGTTGCGAATTACACCCTTCTCACGTTGTTCCATCAGATAGTCAAGCACACTGTTATCAATGAAACGTCGGTTGAAGTTTTCTATGCCACCTCCACCTACTGCGTGTAGAAGTAGATAGTCGATGTATTCGGTCTGCAGATACTTGAGCGAGTTTTGGAACATCTTCACACTTTCTTCATGCGTCTGCTGTTGAGGGGCGAAGTTGCTCAACTTGGTAGCGATGAAATACTTCGAGCGGTCATATCCTGACGCTTTCAAAGCAATGCCCGTGCTTTCCTCAGAATGTCCCTGACAATACGCAGGACTGGTGTCGAAATAGTTCACTCCATGGTCAAGTGCGAACTTCACCAACTTGTTCACTTGCTCTTGGTCTATTTCTTCAGGAGAAGGTGCGCTAGGGTCGTTCGTGGGATTGACCGGCTTATTGGGCAGTCTCATCATGCCATATCCCAAGAGAGAAACCTTATCGCCTGTGTTGTGATTGGTGCGATAGGTCATCTTGTCTGTTGGAATGGCACCTGTATGGTGTCCAGCGGGATCAAGGTCACCAAATTCTCCGTTCGAATTACCGCCGCATGAGGCGATGGCTGCAGTGGCTGTTGCAGCCCCTGCTATTTTGAGGAAGTTTCTTCTGTTTATGTCTTTCATATTTCGCGATGTGTTTCGTGTCCTTCTACATAAATGGCACTGAATGGGCGAGCAGGACATAAGTACTCGCACTTGCCACAGCCAATACATTTCTCGGTATCCACCACAGGTATGCGGAGGAGGTCATTGACAGCACGCCAATCCAATGGATTTCCCTCGCTGTCATACCATTGTCCATCATCTGGATTCTGCTTGATGCTCTTGTCAAGCGGTACCATCTGTATGGCTTCTGCAGGACAGTGAGCGGCACAACTACCGCATTTTTGTTCCTGTGAAGCGGGCAGACAGTTCTCCTTTACCCATACGGCATGACCGATTTGGATCGCGGTCTTTTCTTCTTTGGTGATGGGCTTGATGGCACCTGCAGGACACACATCTGCACAACGTGTACATTCAGGTCGGCAATAACCTTGATCATATTGCATTTCTGGCTGCAAGAAATGTGCCATCCCTGTCGATGGACGCAACACTCCGTTCGGGCAGTTGGCAATGCAGAGTTGGCAAGCCGTGCAATGCTGTTGCAGGTTCGCAGCAGAAAGTGAGCCAGGAGGTGTGAGAGGAGTCTTCCGCTCTGGTATCTTTTTGTCTTCGATGGCAGCCAATCCACCATCCGTTGTTTTCTCCTGTGCTTTGAGGGTTGCAGCAGCCATTGCTGTACCTGTGATAGCAAGGAACGAGCGACGAGAGAGGTCGGAAGCATTTCTGGAATCTCCGGATTCTTTAAATTTTCTGACATCTTTTACTGGCGCTAAGTGTAATGCTCCTTTCGCGCACACCTCTTGGCAGTCGCCACAAGTGACACACCGTGTGTAGTCAAACTTGATAGGCATTCCTTTCTCCACCTTGATGCAGGCAGCCTTACAGTTCTTCTCGCAAAGTCCGCATTGGATGCACTTATCCTCATCCACTTGCATCTTCAGACGCGAGTACTGGGCGATGTATCCAAGCACGGTGCCCACAGGACAAATGGTATTGCAATAGGTGCGTCCGTGCATAAAAGCGAGGATAAACAAGATGAGCATCATCACGATTGAAATGATGATGAGTAGAATGGGATTGTTATGTGGCTCTACTTGGTAGAAAAGGTAGTTGTCCTGTGTCTCAGACCAACCGGCAAGTAGGTTATTGATGCCTATATAGATGGGTTGCAGAAGCGAGGCTATCATACGTCCATAAACACTATAAGGTGCCAACAACACCGCTCCTGCATTGAATCCAGCCACGAGCATCACGATGAAGAGTGCCAGCACCGTGAGTCTCAGCCACGTCTTTGGTTTTGAATAACTGTACTTGTTGGCATATTTTGCTTTCTTATTCTTGCGGAAGATTTTCCATTTGCCAATCCAGGCAAAGACGTCCTGTAGGATACCTAATGGACAGATAATGGAACAGTATATACGTCCCAGCACAAGTGTCATCACCAGCACAATCGCGATGGATATGCCGTTGAGCGCCAGTACGCTGGGCAAGAATTGCAACTTCGCCATCCATCCGAGGATGGGTTGCAAGGTTCCTGTGAAATCGAGGAACAATAGAGTGATTCCCAACCAGAAAATGACGGCGAGAACCCTACGGATTAGTTTCAGCATCGGTATTACTTTGAGTTACGTGTTGTAAAATGTTTGCGCCACAAAAGTAGTGATTATTTTTCGAAAGGGAATAAAAACAATAGGCTTTTTTTGTAAAAGTTTTGTTTTTCTTGGTTATATGCACACTTCTTCGTACCTTTGTACTGATTTTTTAGCAAAAGCAAAAGAAGAAATGGAACAGGCACTTTACGTTTACAACACCCTGACCAGAAAAAAAGAGGTGTTCCGCCCACTGCATGCGCCACACGTGGGCATGTACGTCTGCGGACCTACAGTATATGGTGACGCACATCTTGGACATGCACGTCCTGCTATCACATTCGACATCGTTTTTCGTTTTCTTAAGCACATTGGTTACAAGGTGCGTTATGTTCGTAACATCACCGATGTGGGACATTTGGAACATGATGCTGACGAGGGAGAGGATAAGATTGCCAAGAAGGCACGTTTGGAACAGTTGGAGCCGATGGAGGTTGCACAGTACTACACCAACCGCTTCCATGAAGCAATGGAAGCATTGAATTGCTTATCACCGAGCATTGAGCCACATGCTACAGGACATATCATCGAACAACAGCAACTTGTGCAGCAAATCCTTGATAATGGCTTTGCTTACGAGAGCAATGGCTCTATCTACTTTGATGTGGAGAAATATAATAAGGTGCATAAGTACGGCATCCTTTCAGGCAGAAGTCTTGAAAACGTGAAAGATGCTAGTCGTGATTTGGCGGGTGTGGGCGAAAAGAAGAATCAAGCCGACTTTGCGCTTTGGAAGGCTGCTCAGCCGGAGCACATTATGCGTTGGCCTTCTCCTTGGAGCGATGGTTTCCCGGGTTGGCATTGCGAATGCACTGCAATGGGCAAGAAATATCTTGGTAGCCACTTTGACATTCACGGTGGTGGCATGGACCTCATTTTCCCACACCACGAGTGCGAGATAGCCCAGGCTGTAGCCAGTCAAGGAGACCAGATGGTGACTTACTGGCTACATAATAACATGATTACCATTGACGGACAGAAGATGGGTAAGTCACTCGGCAACTTCATCACGCTGCCACAGTTCTTCAGTGGCGACCACCCGAAACTTGACCGTGCTTACTCACCCATGACCATCCGCTTCTTCATCTTGCAGGCACATTACCGTTCTACGGTTGATTTCAGCAACGATGCACTTCAGGCTGCTGAGAAAGGATTGGAACGTCTCCTTGATGCATGGAAGGTCCTCCAATCCATTACCCCCACCGATGGCGGCTCAGTAGGTCTCGACTTTGTCGATGCCCTCAAGCAGAACTGCTACGATGCCATGTACGATGACTTTAACACGCCTATCGTCATCTCCCACCTCTTCGAGGCGACTAAGACGATCAATTCCATTGTTGATAAGCACGAGACCATCACTCCTGATGCGTTCGAAGCCCTCAAAAAGACCTTTAAACTCTTTGCTTTTGACCTCCTTGGCATCAAGCAGGCTGTCTCTGCTTCTGCTTCCAATGGCATGAGTGATGCACGTGAAGAGGCATTTGGTAAAGTGGTGGACATGCTCCTTGATCAGCGTGCCAAAGCGAAAGCCAACAAGGACTGGGCAACCAGTGACCTCATCCGCGACAATCTCGCATCTCTTGGCTTCGAGGTGAAGGACACCAAGGATGGTTTTACGTGGAAACTGAATAAATAATAAATATAAAGCCCCCATGCGATGGAAAAGTTGAAGAAGACATTCATGATCCTTTCGTTCGTGTTCATCATCATAGGTTTTGGCGCGAGCATTTGGCTCTACACCGTCTTGCGCGATACTACCTCCATCATCATGATGGCAGTGTTCCTCGTCGCGTTGATATGGTTTGGCTTTAATGTCAAGAATATATTGACAAAAACGGATGATTGAATCTTTTAGTAATAACCTAATTGATAAGTGAGTTTTTTATTAACAATTAAAACATTATGATTATGAAGAAGTTTCTTTTTGTAATCGCTGTTGCAGCATCCAGCATGGCTGCAAATGCACAGACTGCCATTGAAAGCAGTAAGTTCTTCGACAACTGGTATTTCGGTATTGGTGGTGGCGTGACAGCCCCCATGACTTGTGATCCCATGTTCCCGCTGAACGCTATGGGCAACATCACTGTTGGTAAGAGAATTTCTCCCATCTTTGCTTTGGAGGCAGAAGGATCTGCTTTGTTTGGTTCTCATTTCGCTGGCAATCGTCATGCGGGAATCAGTGCTAATGGCAATTACAACGCTTTCCGTTCCATCGTTGTAGGTGTGAGTGGTGTAACCAACCTTTCCAATCTATTTGGAAGTTACAAAGGTTCTCCACGTGCCGTGGAAGTGGGTTTGGTGACAGGTGTGAGTTGGATACATGGATTCACACCTAAAGTTTCTGACAGAACCAACAATTACTTGGGTGCCAAGACTGCATTGGCTATCGACTTCAATCTGGGTAGCAGCAAGGCAAGCACCATCCGTGTAGAACCAGGCGTCGTGTGGAATCTGAGCAAACCTGGTAACAGTTATGACAATTTGGCTTTCAATCGTAGAGGTGCCCTCCTTTCTCTTGGTTTGAAGTATATCTACAATTTCAAGAATTCTAATGGTACTCACTACTTCAAGACCTACGATGTAGGTGCTATGCAGTCAGAAATAGATCATTTGACAGCAGAACTTGCTAAGAAGCCAAAGGAGGTTATCAAGGAAGTGCCTGTTGAGAAGATTGTTGAAAAGCCTGTTACGACTGAGAAGATTATTGTGAAGGAGACTCAGTTGGCTCCGGTGGTGATCTTCCAACTTGGTAAGAGCGTTATCGATGCTTCACAGAAGCCATCTGTTGCGATGATTGCCAAGTACATGCAGAACCACCCAACTAGCAAAGTGCTCATCAATGGTTATGCTTCACCTGAGGGCAATGCAGAACTCAACCAGAAACTTTCTGATGCTCGTGCAAAGGCTGTTTATGACATGCTCGTTAATGTCTATAAGATTTCTCCAGACCGTCTTACTCACAAAGGTCTTGGTGTAACTGACGAACTCTTTGATGAGAATGACTGGAACCGTGTAGCAGTGTTCATCGAGCAGAGCAAGTAAAATACACATATTATTATATATAAAATAAGGGGCGAAGTAAGCACTTCGTCCCTTTTAACTTTTTTAACACTCTTGGATTAAACTATCTTTGAGTCGTGCGAGTCATATAAAGCGTAATTCACAATTTGAGTACCAATTACTAAACTTATATTACAAAAACCTAAAAGAATATCATTATGAAGAAGTTTCTCATCACAGCACTCGCATTAGTGCTCGTTTCAGCGGTTGCAATGGCACAGAACAATCGTAACCGTAACCAGCGAATGAATCCAGCCGAGATGTATTCTAACATGGCTGATAACATGGCAAAGCAGTTGAAACTGAAGAAGGAAAAGGCAGAAACTTTCAAACTTCTTTACATTGACTATCAGAATGCACGTCGTGCAGCACAGGGTGCAGCAGGTGATTACACTGCAGAGGTGCCAGATGTGAAGAAAATGACTGATGAAGAGGCAAACCAACTCATTCAGGAGCAGTTTGATTCTCAGGCAAAGTTGTTGGCAGTGGATAAGGAGTATCTTTCTAAATTCCAAGAGATTCTTACTCCCGTTGAAACAGCGCAAGTTCTTGTTCCTCGTCTCAGCATGAGCAGCATGATGGGCGG
>JBGUGM010000172.1:0-4181 GCA_045111535.1 Bacteroidaceae bacterium | reverse complement strand
CATTGCAGACTCGATTGTAAAGCAATTCAAATCAGGCATCTTATCTTCTGCGATAGTGCGAATCTGATCCCATGTCACCTCGGCAACCTTCTTACGGTTAGGCTCAGCAGAACCCTTCTTCACCTTGGCAGCCTCCATCAACTGAATAGCAGCAGGTGGAGTCTTGACAACGAAATCATAAGACTTATCAGCATAGTAAGTGATAACGACAGGAAGAACTTTTCCAGCCTTATCCTGAGTTCTGGCGTTGAATGCTTTACAGAAATCCATGATGTTGATTCCCTTAGAACCCAATGCAGGTCCTACTGGAGGGGATGGATTTGCTGCACCGCCCTTAATCTGCAATTTGATTAATCCAGCAACTTCTTTAGCCATTTTTTAATTCTGTATTTAATAATTTAACGATAAAAAGGACATGCCCGCGTAACATCAGGCAAGTTCCTTTGAAACCTGCGTAAAGGCCAATTCGAGAGGTGTGACCCTTCCGAATATCTTGACCGACACCTTGAGTTTCTGCTTGTCAGCATTGACCTCTTCGATGACACCATCGAAACCAGTGAAAGGACCGTCATTCACTTTGACAGATTCACCCACCAGGAAGTCAACATTGACAATTGCCTCAGCAAGACCCTCCTCTGACTCTACTCCAAGACCCAGCATTCTGTTCACCTCTGCCTGACGAACAGGAGAAGGCTTATCAGTGCCGCCAAGGAATCCGAGCACATTGGGCGTATTGCGAAGCATGTGCGTAATCTCGCCATCGAGAGCAGCCTCTACAAGAACATAGCCAGGAAGAAGATTCCTCTTGGCAGGTATGCGCTTATTGTTTGCGCCCACCTTGATGATGTTCTCCTGAGGGATGAGAACCTGAGACACTCTATCCTCATAGCCGTGGTTCTTCATGTCAAGTTCAATGTACTCCTTGACTGAAGCCTCTTTGCCACTGATAGCCTTGAGGACATACCATCTCAAAACAGGTGCGTCCTTAGATTTGTTCGCCCAAATCTTAAGGCCTGTCTTCTCATCAATTCTAACATCTGATTCTGCCATATTACTCCTAATCATTAATTAAAGAGTGAATACACGAGCTTCATGAGCTCCTCGAAAGCAGTGTCTACGACAAAGACCAGCAGAGCGATAATGATGGAAGCAGATAATACAAGTATCGCCTGCGCGGTCAACTCTTTGTTGGTTGGCCAAGTCACCTTGTGAACAAGTTCATCGTAGGATTCTTTGCAATATGTGATAATACTATTCATATTCTTACATTTTTTTAGCACGGGAAGAGAGGCTCGAACTCCCGACACCTGGTTTTGGAGACCAGTGCTCTGCCAACTGAGCTATTCCCGTAGATTAGGTGTCAAGCGACAAAATGCCCCTTGACACCATATCTTGAGTGTCTGTTAATCAATCGATTAATCAAAAACCTCTGTGATCTGACCAGAACCAACGGTGCGGCCACCTTCGCGGATAGCGAAACGAAGACCTACGTTGATAGCAACTGGGTAGATGAGTTCAACCTTGATCTCAACGTTGTCACCTGGCATCACCATCTCGATTCCGTCTGGAAGAGCTATTTCACCGGTGCAGTCCATTGTGCGGAGGTAGAACTGTGGACGATAGTGGTTCTTGAATGGAGTGTGACGACCACCCTCTTCCTTCTTCAGCACGTAGATAGAAGCCTTGAAGCCCTTGTGAGGAGTGATAACACCTGGGTGAGTGATCACCATACCACGCTTCACTTCCTTCTTATCGATACCACGGAGGAGCAGACCTACGTTATCACCAGCCTCACCAGTTTCGAGGATCTTACGGAACATCTCGACACCAGTAACAACTGACTTCTTGTCTTCACCAAGACCGAGGAGCTGAACTTCGTCACCTACCTTCACAACACCAGTCTCGATACGACCAGTAGCCACTGTACCACGACCTGTGATAGAGAACACGTCCTCAACAGGCATCAAGAATGGCTTATCGATATCACGAACAGGCTCCTGAATCCAAGTGTCGCAAGCGTCCATGAGTTCCATTACCTTGTCTTCCCACTCCTTAACGCCGTTGAGGGCACCAAGAGCAGAACCACGGATGATAGGAGTTTCTGCTTCGAAATCATACTGAGCGAGGAGATCCTGCATGTCCATCTCAACGAGTTCAAGCATTTCCTCATCGTCAACCATGTCACACTTGTTCATGAACACAACCAGACGAGGCACGTTCACCTGACGAGCGAGCAGGATGTGCTCACGAGTCTGAGGCATAGGACCGTCAGTTGCAGCAACCACGATGATAGCACCGTCCATCTGAGCAGCACCAGTTACCATGTTCTTCACATAGTCGGCGTGTCCAGGACAGTCAACGTGAGCGTAGTGACGCTTTGCTGTTTCATACTCAACGTGTGCAGTGTTGATAGTGATACCGCGCTCTTTCTCCTCTGGAGCGTTGTCGATCTGGTCGAAAGACTTAACTTCAGAAAGGCCCTGCTTAGCGAGCACTGTAGTGATAGCAGCAGTAAGAGTAGTCTTACCGTGGTCAACGTGACCAATCGTACCGATGTTTACATGAGGTTTGGTACGTACGAATGTTTCTTTTGCCATAGCTAAAAAATATTCTTTAGAGTTATTAATTTGTTTTTATTGATCTCTTATATCATTCGGAGAGCTGTTACTGAGACTTGAACTCAGGACCTCTTCCTTACCAAGGAAGTGCTCTACCGCTGAGCTATAACAGCCTTTTTGTGCATGAAGCACTTTTCTCCTTATATATTAATAATGTGTAGTCGGATGAACCGATTTCCCCATTCTTGAGCCTCTTGTCGGAGTGGCTGACGCCGAACCGCCAATCTTCTCTTTTGAGCCTCTTGTCGGATTCGAACCAACGACCCCGACATTACAAATCACGTGCTCTGGCCAACTGAGCTAAAGAGGCTTATAAAACCGTTCGCACAGACGAATCCATGCGAAACGGGTGCAAATTTAGGCATTATTTTGCAAATGCAAAACTTTTTTACAGACTTTTTTAAATATTTGTCTGTTTTTCTTTGTATTTGCCGAGCTGTTTTTCAATTGCAGCCAGCGATTCCATTACTGCTTCTTCAAATGTGTCGCAAATCTTCTCGGCAAATAATTCCGTTTTTGGCAGCACTACAG
The DNA here is from genome assembly GCA_045111535.1 of Bacteroidaceae bacterium. Classification (GTDB taxonomy): domain Bacteria; phylum Bacteroidota; class Bacteroidia; order Bacteroidales; family Bacteroidaceae; genus Minthosoma. Next base: position 1,032 of record JBGUGM010000172.1, on the reverse strand, counting down.
TGAGGCTTGCCTGCTTGTTCATCGCCGTCTCAGGTTTCACGACCTTCAATGACACCTCAACCTTTCTTATATCGTTGCAATACTTATCCAGTTTTCCAACTTTCTTCTGAATGAACTCCTGCAACTTGTCTGTCGCGTCGAACTTGATTGTCTTTACATTAATGTCCATAGTCACTGATAATTTAAGTTGAACAATATTTTTACTTGCGCGGATGCGCATTCTTGTACTCACTTTTCAGTTCTTCGAATGAAACATGCGTGTAGATTTCCGTGGTGGCGACACTTTCGTGCCCCAGCAACTTCTGGATGGAAGTCAAGTCCGCTTTATTGTTCAGCATTGCCGTTGCAAACGAGTGGCGAAGCACGTGAGGACTCCTTTTCTTGATGGTGGTCACCTTCGACAGGTTATCCTTCACAATCTTCGAGACTTGTGTCTCATTCATTGCCGTTCCCTCATCGGTCACGAACAACTTCGGAAACGTCTTCTGCCCCAGCGCCTCTTCACGAGCCGTCCGATAAGCCTTGATTTCGTTTTCCAGTTCTTCGCCGAACGGGACGATGCGCTGTTTGTTGCGCTTACCCGTCACCTTGATTTGCTTGCTGGCCAGATCCACACTTGCATCTGTCATGCCGAGCAACTCTGCGCGTCTGATTCCCGTTTCGTAGAACATCATCAGGACAAGCCTGTCCCTGATGCCCTTGAAACTCCTGTCCTCTGCAGTCAATTCAAGCAGTTTGTCCATTTCCGACTCCCTCACATAATAAGGCAAGGGGCGTTTCTTCTTGGGCGCGACCACTTTTTCCATCGGGTTGATGCTCACCCACCCCACTCTACGCAGATATTTGTAGAAAGAGCGCATGGCACTCAGCCTTCGATTGACCGAGGAAGCAGCCATCTTCTGTTCATCCATCAGATAAATCACCCATTCCCTCACATCTTCAGCCTCAACGGCTGTCCACGAAGCGTCCGGGTTCTGCTCCTCGAGGAACTCCTGAAACAGTGACAAGTCTTTCGCATAAGACTCGATGGTT
>JBGUGM010000171.1:0-5391 GCA_045111535.1 Bacteroidaceae bacterium | reverse complement strand
GAAAGTTGCAAATTTATTTTTGAAAGTTTCAAATATTTTTTTGCAACTTTCAAAATAAAACGCGATACGGCAACACCACAAATTGGAATACGGCAACGCTATAAAACGGGACACAGCAAGACAAAAATAAAAAATACAAATTCCTTTGTGCTCAAATAAAAAAGCAGTATCTTTGCACTTATGGAAGAAAAAGAGCAGCAAAGACTGATACGACGTTACTACCAGTATTTGAAACTGGAAAAGGGGTGTTCTCCCAACACCATTGACGCGTATATGCGTGACCTTGACAAGTTCCTTCGTTTCATCAAGGACGAGGGCAAGGACATGATGTCGATTCAGTTGGAGGACCTGCACCAGTTCTCTTCCCTGATGATAGATGTGGGCATCCATTCGGTGTCTCTGTCACGCATTCTCTCTGGGGTGAGGAGTTTCTACCATTTCTTGGTGCTCAGCGATGTGCTGGAGACGAATCCCACAGAACTGCTGGAATTTCCCAAGAAACCCCAGCATCTGCCTGATGTGCTTTCCGTTGATGAGATTGATGCCATCGAGTCTGTCATAGACCTGAGCCAACCCGAAGGGCAACGCAACAAAGCCATCATCGAGACGCTGTTCTCGTGCGGGCTCCGAGTGTCTGAACTCGTTAACTTGAAACTCAGCAACCTCTACCTCGATGACCAGTTTATCAAGGTGGAAGGGAAGGGCTCGAAGCAAAGGCTCGTGCCCATCTCGGAGAAAGCCATTCATGAACTTCACTTGTACTTTATGGATCGCAACTTGCTGCCCATCCCTCTTGAGTATCAGGATTACGTGTTTGTCAGTCATCGTCGCAAGAAACCTTTGACACGTGTGATGGTCTTCCTGATGATTAAAGACCTCGTGGAGAAGGCAGGCATCCAGAAGACGGTGTCACCCCACACCTTCCGACATTCTTTTGCCACATGCTTGTTGGAAGGAGGAGCCAACCTGCGTGCCATCCAAGCCATGCTGGGGCATGAGTCCATCGCCACGACTCAAATCTACACCCATATCGACACAACGCACTTGCGTGAGGAAATCTTGGAGCATCACCCAAGAAATAAAGAAAGGAAATAAAAATAAAAGGGATTTTATTTTGTATTTCGCTCGGTTTGTGCTACCTTTGTCCCCAAAACCAAGACATAACCTATATATATGGAAGAACTAATATTGTTACGCATCACAGGTGAAGACAGGCCTGGATTGACTTCAAGCATCATGGACATCTTGTCGCAGTATGACGTGGATATTCAGGACATAGGACAGGCTGACATCCACTCGACACTCTCTTTGGGCATCCTGATTCGGGTGGCTGAGGATAAGTCGGGTCATGTGATGAAGGACTTGCTGTTCAAGGCAAGTGAGTTGGGTGTGAACATTGGTTTTGCGCCCGTGACCATGGAGGAGTATGAAGCGTGGGTGGCACGCCAAGGCAAGAACCGCTACATCTTGACGGTGCTGGGTAGACGAATCAGGGCAAGAGAGATTGAGGCTGTGAGCCGTCTGATCACGGAGCAAGGGCTGAACATCGATGGCATCAAGCGTCTGTCGGGACGTGCGAGCATCCTGCATCCGAAGGAGAAGACGAGGGCATGCATTCAGTTCTCCGTGCGTGGCAATCCGAAGGACAGGGAGGCGTTGCATGGGGCGCTGTTGAAGATGTCGAGCGAGATGGAGATAGATGGCTCGTTCCAGATAGATGACATGTACCGCAGAATGCGCCGACTGATTTGCTTCGATATGGATTCAACGCTGATTCAGACAGAGGTGATTGACGAGTTGGCAAGAAGGAATGGGGTGTATGAGAAGGTGGCAGCCATCACGGAGAGTGCCATGCGAGGTGAGATAGACTTCAAGGAGAGTTTCACGCAGCGATGCAAGTTGCTGAAGGGATTGGATGTGAGTGTGATGCGTGAGATTGCGGAGAACCTGCCCTTCACCGAAGGTGTGGACAGATTGATGTATGTGTTGAAGAAGTATGGTTACAAGATTGCCATTCTGAGTGGTGGTTTCACGTTCTTTGGCGAGTATATCCAAAAGAGATATGGCATTGACTATGTGTATGCCAACGAACTGGAGATTGACGAGACAGGACACTTGACAGGCAACTATGTGGGTGAGATTGTGGATGGCAAGCGGAAGGCAGAGTTGCTGAAACTCATCGCACAAGTGGAGAAGGTGGACCTGCAGCAGACCATTGCTGTGGGTGATGGTGCCAACGACTTGCCCATGCTCTCACAAGCAGGTCTCGGCATAGCCTTCCATGCTAAACCACGTGTGGTGGCGAATGCACAGCAGAGCATCAACACCATCGGATTGGATGGCGTCCTCTACTTCCTGGGATTCAAAGACAGTTATCTGGATGCCAGAGCACAATAGCAAGCCCACGCGCTTGGCGACTTTTCATTTCAAATTAATAAAACTAACTATTATGAAGAAGAATCTATTATTGACCATATTCGTGCTGGGAGCCTTGAACGCAACAGCACAGACAGGAGCAGACTTTCTGAAAGCCCAAAGACGGGCAGATGTGGAGATTGTGTTTGATTTGTCTGCTGAGGGTAAGGAATATAAGGTGAACTGGGGTATGGACACCGCGTGGGATTGGGACTTCAATGTGAATCGTGGTGTGGCGCATATTGGCAAGGGAAACTTTACCACAGGACGTGTGTCGTTCCAGCCCAATGACTTGGTGACAGACAATGGTGACGGCACGTTGACGTTGTCGGCTCGTCAGCAGACGAAGCTGAAAAGTCGTTGTGACCTCATCAAGTTGACAGGCACCAAGGAGGTGAACCTGAACTGTGACCATGAGGCATTGTTCACGAATGAGAGCGGAGAGACAGATTATACGGGACGCGCGAACTATCAGGGCAAGCCTCAGGAGTGGTACAAACTCATCAAGGCGAGTGTGCAGTACGTGCAAGGTCAGGGGCTGAAGGTGGTGAGCGTGTCGCCTTTCAACGAGCCTGACTATGTGTGGGAGCAGGCTACGAGCGAAGACCAGGCAAAGAAGGACTTCCTTGCCATTGCCAAGTTAATCAAGGAGGATGATTTCTTCGAGGGCATCCGCGTGTGTGGTGGCAACACCCTGAATGACGACAAGGCATGGACATGGTTCAACTACCTGAGGGACTATCTGGACGAGGGCAATACGCATCAATTAGCAGGCTCGTTTGACAACTATGCCAACTTCTTCAAGAGAGTGAAGGATAATGGCAAGGTGGCAACTGCTGATGAGCTGCACAATGTGGGTGAAGCCATCGTGGGTGTGAACTACGGCATGGAGAACGGCATCTGGTGGGGCTTCGACTCGAAGGCTCGTGGACAGTTCTGCATTGACTCCAACGAAGGTGTGCGCCTGGGTTATGGCGAGAACCGCTCAGCATGGACGTGTGGTGCTGTGTATCGTAACAACACGACTGGTGAGGTGCATGGCTACTTGGGCTCTTCAGAACGTCAAGCCAAGACCTCCACGTTTGCTTTTGTCAGCAAGGACAGGGATGTCTATTTCAATGGCGATGGTCCTACGAGAAGATATGTGTTTGAAGTGCCAGGAGGTACAGATTATCAGAAGGGACAGATTGGTGCTGAACGCCTGTTCGACATCACTTGGGGTGAAGACGTGGCACCCTTCGTGGTGGATGGCACTTACCTGATTTATAATAAGTATAGCGGCAAGTTGCTCACCAGTGCAGGTACATCACCAGCCATGACCTCTAACCTGCTCAATTCGGGTACCTCTCAGCAATGGAAAGTCTATCCAGATTATACGACGGGTGACATCTCTTATTGGTTCATTGACAATGTGACCACGAGTGAGAACAAGAACCTGAATGTGCTGAACAATAACCTGAACGATGAGGCACAGGTCATCTGCTATAAGGCTGACCACGACATCAACGAGCAATGGTATCTCAAGTATGCACAAGATGGCTATTACTACATCATTAGCCGTCTGTCCAATAAGTATCTCTACTGCACGAACACGACATCAGGTTCAGAAGTGCGTCTGAAGGAAGGACCCGCTCCCAAGGCACGTTCGAAGGATATATACCTTTGGCGTCTGCAACCAGTTGATTCGAAGGTGGACAGCAGAGCACCTGCTGCACCTACAGAACTGACCATGCAGCAACAGGAGGATGGGGTGGAACTCTCATGGACAGCTCCTACAGACAGCGACCCCCTCACTTACATCGTGCTGAGAGCGGATGTGACAGAGACAGAGGGTGCTGAGCTGGAATACAACACCATTGCCCGTGGCATCACTACCACCACCTACATGGACAAGACTGTAGAGGAAGACAAGCCTTACTCCTACAAGGTGAAGGCTGTCGATTATGCGGGTAACCGTTCGAAGGCATCTGAAGAGTTGGCAACTGGCATTGAAGATGTGACAATAGACAACGGACGACAGACTACTGACTACGGACAGGGATTTGATATGAGTGGTAAGCCAGCTACGGCAGATACCAAGGGTGTTGTGATTTATCCTGACAAGAAAATACTGAACAGATAATTGAAAAGGACGTATCTATATCTCATTGTGCTGTTGTGCTCCATCATGGGTAGGGCACAACAGTTCGTGTTTTCCTCTATTGATACGTCTGACGGGCTCAGTAATAACTGCATCCTGCACATCCTGCAACTGCATGATGGCAGAATCGTTGCCACTACGCCACAGAGCATTGACCTGTGGGATGGCAAGGCGTGCCAAAGCATTCAGAAGGACAGTACCACCTCCGTGCCACTGAGGGGCTATCGAGGTGCTTACCATGTCTATGCTGACAAGGAGAACAGGTTGTGGGTAAAGGATTACCAGAAACTCTGGTGCTATGATGCCCAGTTGCATCCCGTCACCGATTGCTTGCCAGACAGTGCAGATGATGTCTATGTGGATGACCAAGGTGATGTGTTCTTTATTCAACAAGACACCACCCACCTCCTGCTTGACCTCAAAACCTTGCAGGGTAAGCAATACCGTTTTTATGCCAATGGTGAGGTGACTTGCCATGAGGGTAATCGTCTGTGCTATGCTGTTCTGGCATCACTTGACTCCACAGCCATCACTTCGTTGGTCATCGCTGACACCCTGCGTGAACGCTTCTATCAACTCATTGACCAGAAACTCTGTCTGGAGTTTGACACGAAGACACAGCGATGGACAGAAATCTTCCGTGCTAACCGACTGCACACCATTTCCATGACAGATGCGAACACTGCCTATATCGTCAGTCGTGACGGTATGTGGAAGATTGACCTCACATCACGCAAGGTGGAACAGGTTGGGCAGGTGATGATGACGGATGGCTCTTACATCTCTTCGAGTCGTCTCAACACCATCTATACTGATCGTGATGGCAACGTGTGGGT
>JBGUGM010000170.1:0-2834 GCA_045111535.1 Bacteroidaceae bacterium | reverse complement strand
CGGTACTTCCACGAACGGTTCTGGCGCTTTTGGTGCAACCGTGAACATCCAGACAGCCAAACCTGGTTTGAAGCCTTCATTCGGTTTGGATGTGTCAGGTGGTTCTTATGGTACTCACAAGGAGACGTTCAAGTTCTCCACGGGTCTGCTGGGAGGTCACTGGGCAGTGCAGGGACGTGTGTCGAACATCTGCTCTGATGGTTATCTCGATCGTGCCACATCAAGACTCGGTTCCTACTTCGTGCAAGGTGGTTACTACGGAGACAAGACGATGGTGAAGTTCATCCACCACAATGGTTGGGAGAAGACTTACCACGCATGGAACTATACGAGCAAATATGAGCAGAGCCTCTACGGACGCACCTACAACTCCTGTGGTGAGTACTACGATGCAGAGGGAAACCGTCACTACTACGACAACCAGTTCGACAAATACCACCAGCACCACTACAATCTGACGTGGACACAGATGTTCTCGCCCATGCTGTCGCTCAACGTGGGCATCCACTATACCCGAGACGATGGCTATTACGAGCAGTACAAGGTGAACAAGAAACTCTACACCTTCGGACTCACCGACGAGGAGGGAAACCCCAGAACCAAGAGCGATGTCATCAACCAGAAGAAGCATGGTGGCAATTTCTACGGATTCATCGCCTCACTCAACTTTGACAATAAAAAGGGATTGACTGCCAATCTGGGCGGAGGCTGGAGCAACTACACCAAAGACCACTATGGCAAGGTGCTTTGGGCAGCGAAGGCTGTGGTGCCCGATGGTTTCAGATACTACGATAACGATTCGCGCAAGACTGATGGCAACATCTACGGCAAGGTGAACTACGAGTTCCTGAATGGGTTGAGTGCTTTCGCTGACCTCCAGTATCGTCATACAGGCATCCGCATGACGGGACCCACCGACGACTGGGACGACGAAGATCATCAAATCACCTTCGGACAGCACTTCTACTATGACTTCTTCAATCCCAAGTTCGGTCTGTTCTATCAGATGAACAAATATAATAATGTATATGCCTCCTTCTCCATCGCGCACAAAGAGCCCACCCGCAATGACTATCAAGACCATGTGGGTGTGAATTTGAAAGCAGAACGACTTCACGATTGGGAATTGGGATACAAATATCAAAGCCCCACTTTCTCGGCTGGTGTCAACTTCTACTATATGAACTACACCAACCAGTTCGTTCTCACGGGTCAGTTGAATGAGGTGGGTGAGATGATTGCCTCTAACGACAACAGCGGTAAGTCCTATCGTGCGGGTGTCGAACTGGAGGCTGCTTATCAGCCAGTGAAGTGGTTCCGTTGGGACATGAACGCTACGTTCAGCCGCAACCGCAACAAGAACTGGACTGTATCTGCCACGCAGGAAGACACTTGGAGCGATCAAGGAACCCTCAACCTCGGTAGTACAAAGACTTCCTTCTCACCCGAAATCATCTTCAACAATATCCTTACCTTCAAATGGAAAGGGTTGGAGGCACAACTGCAGAGCCAGTATATCGGCAAGCAGTATATGACCAATACGGGCTTCGACTATGCCAAGGTGGGTGAAGACTATGTGAAGATGACGCTCTCCGACTACTTCACCAACAACCTTGACCTCTCCTATTCCTTCAAGACGAAGCCTCTGAAGAGCGCTACTGTCGGTGTGACCTTCTACAACCTCACATCACTCAAATATGACAACAACGGATGGGCATACTGCGAAATTGGTAAGGATGCACAGGGTAACGCCTATGCATGGACCACAGACCTCTATGAGAGCGGCTTCGCCCCACAGGCACCCTTCCACTTCATGGCACATCTGTCACTTAATTTCTAACCATGCAAGCATTTCTCACAGCCCATTGGCTTGACATCACGACCACGATACTCGGACTACTTTACATTTGGTTCGAGTATCGTGCCAGTCTTTTGATGTGGGTGACAGGTTTCCTCATGCAGGTATTGGGCATTGTGCTCTACTATCAGAAAGGGCTCTATGCCGACTGTGGCATGGAGTTCTACTATCTCTCCATGACCATTTATGGCGCTTGGCTCTGGCTGCACGGCAGCAGTAAGCACTCAGAACTTCCCATTCGCCACTTCCCCACCCGACTCATCCTCCCATGGGTGGGCATCATTTGTGCGGTGTGGGCACTCATCTACTGGTTGCTTATCACCTTCACCGACTCCAGTGTACCTCTTGCCGATAGTTTCACCACTGCCCTGAGCATCATCGGTATCTGGGCACTCGCCCATAAGTATCTGGAGCAATGGTTCATCTGGATTGCCGTCGATGTCGTCACGTCTGTTCTCTACTTCTATAAGGACATTCCCTTCAAGGCTTCCCTCTATGCCCTTTACGTCATCATAGCCATCTTGGGCTACTTCAAATGGAAGCAAATGATGAAAAAGCAATAAAAAATAAAGTTTTTCTTGTTTTTATGTTTGGCTTTCACTACCTTTGCAACCGAAAACACCAAAATGATCCCGACTATGACGAACGAAACACAACTTGATCAACTGGAACGACTCGTCCAACTCATCGCTGATGACAACGAGTTATTGAATCGTGCCAACACGTTCATGCAGAACCTTGTGAACAACAGGTTTGACTATCGTGGCAAGCAGGACATCTCTGCTGAATTGGCAGCAAAAGAAAGAATGAGAGAAGAAAGGCATCAATAGCATCTCTTCCCCCATTTCCTTTATTTTTTGTAGGCACTCAGGATAAATCCGTAATGGTGAGCCTGATTGCCGTCAATGGTGTATTGCGGCAACGTGCGCTTGCCCCAGGTGTCTGTGCCTCCCACACCATGCACACTCAAATCAAT
>JBGUGM010000169.1:0-12587 GCA_045111535.1 Bacteroidaceae bacterium | reverse complement strand
GATGCGGCGTTCGGCTCGTCGGCAGACGGTGCGGCAGATGTGTGCGACGGCTGCGGCTCGGCACCCTCCGGGGAGGATGAAGCAGCGGAAGGGGGGTAGGGTGGCGTTGATGGCGTCAATCTCCTGTTCGAGCATGGTGACCATCTCGTCTGTCACGATAGGCGTTTTCCTTTGTCTGTTGTCTGTAGTTCCTTGTCCGTTGTCCGTTGCCAAGTAGCCACCTACGATGAAGAGTTGGCTCTGCACGTCGGTGAGGAGTTGACGGTCATGTTCGCTGGTGCAGTAGGTGACGAGGAGCCCGATGTGGGAGCAGAGTTCGTCGATGGTGCCATAGGATTCGAGTCGGGCACAGGTCTTGCTGACCCGCTGTCCGCTTGCGAGGGAGGTGGTTCCCTGGTCGCCTGTCCGTGTGTAGATTTTCATAATAGGTAATTTTGTTTGATGCGTTTCTTGTCGAGGATGACCATGCCGCGTTGTCTCATGTCGAAGGTGATGATGGCGCGCGGGTCGTTGACGATGTGTGTCCAGAGGGTGGCGTTTTCGTCGTCGATGTGTTCGACGATGAGAACGGTGTCTGGGGTGGCTGTCCGCAGGGTCTCCTCATAATGCTTTGTTGCCTCGTGTCCTTTGTCGTCGATGATGACGAGGGGGTGTCCCTGGAAGTGGTTGCGGATGCGGAAGAGTTGCCGCTGCATGGGTGTGTCGAGTTTCTGCTCGTCGTAGGCGTAGTAGAGCAGTGGCTCGAAGAGGACATCGCGGATGAGTTCGTATGCCCAGGGTGATTGGACACCAAACCCGCGTCGATGGAGGGCGCGGGGCAGGGAGGTGAAGAGAAGGTGTGCGGTTCGTCGTAGATTCATGCCAGATTCTCGATTTCCTGCACTTCTTCCTCGATTCCGTCAAACTCATCCTCTTCTTCTGGTGAAGAGGTGGCGTTAGGGATGGTGAAGATGAATCGTGCACCATCCGTGTAGAGTGTGTCGAGGTGGATGTCACCGCCCAATGCCCGTGCAATGAGGCGACACACGTAGAGTCCCAGTCCGAGTCCGGGGCTGTAATGGTCGAGTTTCTCGAAGTGTTCGAAGATGATTTCAGCCTTCTCTATCGGCACACCGGTACCCGTGTCTGTCACGATGAATTGCAGGCTGTCGCTGTCGGCATATTTTGCCACGTTGAGGGTGATGGTGCCGCTGGAGGTGTTCTTGCAGGCGTTGGAGATGAGGTTGTGGAGCACCTGTCCGATGCGCTTCCTGTCGGAGTGGAGCGTCATGCCTTCCTCTTGTGGTTCGTAGATGAGTTTCACGCCTTCAGGAACGAGGTCCTTGTTGTTTTCGATGTGCTGTCGGCAGAGTTCATCGACGTTGATGTCCTCGAACTGGAAGTCGAAGGCACCTGTCTCCATGTTGCTCACGTCGATGATGTCGTCGAGGGTGGAGAGCAGTTGATTGTTGCTTTCCTGTATGTAACCGTTGTAGGTGGCACGTTCCTCTTCGGAGAGGTCGTTGGACATCAACTGGGCGAATCCCATGATGGCGTTCAGCGGGGTGCGGATTTCGTGTCGCATGTTCTGGATGAACACGGTCTTGACGCGGTCGGCAATGGTTGCCTGATCCAGTGCCTTCTGCAATTGGTTGGCACGTCTGCGCTCTTCCGCCGCACGGTTCTGTTTCCATGCGAGGAAGAAGGAGAAGCCCAAGGCGAATGCCAGCATGATGAAGATGATGATGAGCGAGTTGCGCTTCATCTTCTCGTTGTGGGATAGGTATGCCTTGTGTGAGCGGTAGGCGGAGTTGATGAGGGGGAAGTATTTGGATACGTCCAGTGCGAGCCGTCTGGAGGGGTAGGCGTTGGCGTCTTCCATCGTGCACATCAGGTAGGTGTAGGCACGGTCAATGTCACCTTCGTCGTAGAGGACATGCACCAGGTAGGGCAGTGCCTCGTAGGTGGTGTTGCCGTTCTTGATGTTGTGGAGGGCGATGGTGGCAAGATAGTAGATGTGGTTCTGTGTGTTGTCCAGCAGTTCGTTGGCATCTGCCAAGGTGAGGCACATGGTGTAGTAGTCCTCTCCTTTGATTTTCTCGGCTTTCGTCGAGAGCATGTCCACGGCTCGCTGGGGGCTATGGAGATATACCTCCTTGTCGGCGAGGAAGATGTCCCGCTTGTTGCCTTCGGGAAGCAGGTCGATGATGTTGTCGTAGTAGGTGACCATCTGCTTCTCCTCTTCCACCACGATGCTGATGTCTGCCATGTATTCGGCTATCTTCTCGTAGTTGTCACGCAGGGTGAGGTAATAGTGCAGTCTTTCGTCTCTCGACAGCACGGAGGGGTCGATGCTTCTCACGAGTTGGTCGGCTCGGTAGTAGAGTCCCATGATGCCGTAGATGGTGGACGCGTTGAGTTTGACCCATGCCTGAAGGTTGGGGTCTTTCTCGTATTCTTCTGTCTTCTCAATACGTTGCAGGGCTTTCAGTGCTTCTCTTCCGTCGTAGTCGTACAGGGCGTCGAACAGTTCTTTGCATTTCTCCACATACACGTCGATGGTGCATGAATTGACAATTTGTTCCAGGCTGTCAACACGTGTCTGGCGTTCTGCCAAAAATGATTTCTTACGGGCGATGACGCCATCTAACTCAACAAGCACTTCCTCTACCTCTTTTTTGCTGTGGTCGACACTTTGGGCAAAAAAGGATAAAGGAATGTTCAACAATAGTAATAGTATGACAATACGGACTCTCCGCATAAAGTTTAATTTTTAATGCTATAGGTTTCGTAAAAATAGGCAATCTTTCTCTACTCTATCGTAGTTTGACGTGGCAAATGTAGGGAATACTTTGGTAAAAACATCTACAAAACATGTTTTTTTTCAGGATTTAGGGGCAAAATAATCATTTATGAGGATTTTTTTCTCACTTTTTGTGTTAACTTTGCATAAAAATTGCAAAGCATGGTTAGCATTTCACGCATCAATCTTCCTACTGTCGATTCGACGAATTCCTTCCTTCGGGCGATGTTGCAGGAGGAGGGTACGGGGCATGTGATGTCGGCAAATTCTTTGCCTGGTTTCACCTTGGTGGTGGCAGATGACCAGACACGGGGCAGGGGTCAGCAGGGCAACTCGTGGGAGACGGAGAAAGGCAAGAACCTGACTTTTTCCCTGCTGTGCCATCCCGACTTCATCCTGGCATCACGTCAGTGGTTGCTATCCCAGTGCATGGCTGTGGCGATTCAGCAGACCCTTTCGCAGTATGTGGAGGGTGTGGAAGTGAAGTGGCCCAATGACATCTATGTGGGTGACAAGAAAATCAGTGGCACCCTGATCGAGTGTGACCTCCAAGGCAAGCACATCTCCAACTGCATCATCGGTGTGGGCATCAACATCAACCAAACGGTGTTCCGAAGTGATGCACCCAACCCCACCTCGTTGCAGTTGCTGACTGGCAGAGAACATGACCGTGAGGAAGTCCTCTCCTCGCTTCTCCAGCACTTCCAGCACCACTATGCGCTGTTGCAGGAGGGACAGGAGGACACCATTTGCCAACTGTACATGCAGCATCTCTACCGCCGTGAGGGCTTTCACCGCTACCGTGATGTGCGGGGTGAGTTCATGGCGGAGATTGCAGATGTGGAACCGACAGGGCACCTCCGTCTTCGTTTTGAGGATGGCAGCGTGGTGCGCTATGAGTTGAAGGAAGTACAATTCATCAAAGACTAAAATGCAGAAAGTTTTGAATCCGAAGAACATACATATCGCTGATTACAACTACGACTTGCCCGACGAGCGCATTGCCAAGTTCCCCTTGGCAGAGCGTGACAGCAGCAAGTTGCTCATCTATCGCCATGGTGAAGTGAGTGAGGATGTCTTCTCCTCCTTGCCCCAATACCTGCCCAGTGGTGCCTTGATGGTGTTCAACAACACGAAGGTGATACAGGCACGGTTGCATTTCAGAAAAGCGTCTATGGAGGGAGTACAAGGTGCCCTCATCGAGGTGTTCTGCCTCGAACCAGCCCTTCCCAACGATTATCAGGTGAACTTCTCGCAGAAGGGGAGTGTGCAGTGGTATTGCCTGGTGGGTAATCTGAAGAAGTGGAAGGAGGGTAAACTCTTCCGTGAGATTGAGATGCCCCAAGGTGAGACGGTGACTTTGGCTTGTGAACGCAAGGGACTGCATGGCACGTCCCACATCATTGAGTTCTCTTGGAATGGCAACTACACTTGGGCAGAACTGCTCGATGCTGTGGGTGAACTCCCCATTCCTCCCTACCTCAACCGTGAGACACAGGAGAGTGACAAGACCACCTATCAGACGGTGTATTCCAAAATCAAAGGCTCTGTAGCCGCTCCCACCGCAGGACTTCACTTCACCGAGCGTGTGCTGAAAGCCCTCGACGAAGCAGGCATTGACCGTGAGGAACTGACCCTTCATGTGGGGGCAGGCACTTTCAAGCCCGTGAAGAGTGAGGAGATAGGTGGGCACGATATGCATACGGAACATATCGCTGTGCGTCGTCAGACCATCGAGAAACTTATTGCTCACGGAGGTGAAGCCATTGCCGTAGGCACCACCAGTGTGCGCACTCTCGAAAGCCTCTACTACATGGGTATCCTCGCCATGCAGGGGAAGGAAGACCTCCATGTGCCCCAATGGATGCCGTATGAGGGAAAGACAACAGACAACAGACAACGGACAACGGACAACAGACCACAGACTACTGTCCACTCTCTCCAAGCCCTTCTCGCTTATATGGACAAGCATCATCTGGATGTGCTCCATTCCTCTACGCAAATCATCATCGCCCCAGGCTATGAATATCATATCGTGCGTCGCATGGTCACCAACTTCCACCAGCCCCAATCAACGCTCCTGCTGTTGGTGTCTGCCTTCCTGAAAGGCGACTGGAAGAAGGTCTATGACTATGCCCTCAGCCACGATTTCCGTTTCCTTAGTTATGGCGATTCCTCATTATTAATACCTTGATGCAATGAAAAAGTTACTCACACTATTCGTTTTATTAACTGTCAACTATCAACTGTCAACTGTCAACTGCTTTGCTCAGCGTGACATCTGGGTGGACATCAATGGGGTGCGTGACCTCACTTCCGACTCCATCGACATTGCCAATCAGGTGCGCCCTGTGCCTGGCAGCAGTCGTCAGGGGGACAACCCCGTGCTTTTCCTTGTAGGCAACAGCACCATGCGTACCGGAACCCTCGGCAATGGCAGCAATGGTCAGTGGGGTTGGGGATTCTATGCCCACGAATACTACGACGAGACGAAAATCACCGTGGAGAACCATGCATTGGGTGGCACTTCGCCACGCACCTTCTACACCTTGCTGTGGAAGCCTGTGCTTGAAGCAGTGAAGAAGGGCGATTACGTGTTCCTCGAACTGGGTCATAACGACAATGGACCCATCGACTCCATCCGTGCCCGTTCCTCCTATCGTCCTGACGGAAAACTCGAGGTGCGTGAGGATTCCATCTCCATCTACAACAAAGTGACCAAGGCACAAGAGACGGTCTATACCTTTGGTGGCTATATGCGCCGTTTTATCCGTGAGGTGAAAGCCAAAGGTGCCACACCTGTCCTCTTCACGTTGACACCTCGTAACGATTACGAGCCAGATGACCCTAAGCGCATCCAGCGGAAACTCGGCGACTTCACTCCTGCCATCTTCGCCATTGGCAAAGAGACTAACACGCCTGTCATTGACCTCAACGACATCTCTGCCACCAAACTGGAGCAGTATGGTCCTTGGAAGACCAACTACCACTTCTACCTCGATAAGATTCACTCCTCTGCCTACGGAGCACGAATGAATGCCGCCAGTGCAGCAGAAGGCATCCTTGCCTCTGATGACCCCCAACTGGCTTTCCTCAAGACGTGCCTCAGCGAGAAGGTGACACCCAAGCGTTGTGACCAGAACCGTCAGGCAGGTAAGCCTATGGTGTTCCTCTGTGGCGATTCCACAGGTAAGAACGAAGATTCCGACCCCGACGGCATGTGGGGGTGGGGTAGTCAAGCCAGCACCATCTTCGATGCCAACAAGTGTGTCTTCCAGAATCAGGCAATGGCAGGGCGTTCCACTCGCACCTATGTGGATGAAGGACGTTGGGAAGAAGTCTATAACTCCCTCGAACGAGGTGATGTGGTGCTCATTCAGTTTGGACACAATGACATCGGAGGCATCAAGGATGGCAAGGAACGTGGTGTGCTTGCCACAGCCAAAGACTCCAGTGCCGTTTACCGCATGGAGAGCACAGGCATCTATCAGGTCATCTACTCCCATGGTTGGTACATCAAGAAGATGATACGTGATGCCCAGGAGAAGGGAGCCATTCCCGTGCTTCTCTCCCTCACGCCACGCAACGAGTGGCACGAAGGCAATGGACATAGCCGTGGATTCGTCTATCCCGTCAATGAAAAGGCTGGGAAACTATACATTGAGCGTCGCAACGAGACCTTTGGCACTTGGTGCCGCAGTATCGCCCGTGAGACAGGATGCGAATTTGTCGATATCCACAACATCACTGCCGATGCCCTCGACAAAATGGGTCCTAAGAAAGCCGCAGCCTACTTCAAGAATGACCACACCCACACCTCCCTCATCGGAGCACGCCTCAATGCCCAAAGTCTTGCTAAAGGACTTCGCGACATCCAGAGCCCTGTGGCGTGGTTGCTGAAATAAGAGGACTGGTGCATTCATTGACGAGATAGACGATGCTCATGTAAGGGATGCCTGTGTTCGTCTCGAGACCAATCTCACAGGTGCGGCTGTTCGAGTAGCCCACCTCGATATGGTTCGCCTCAATCTGTGGACGAAGTTTGCGCAGTCCATAACGATTGAGTTCGGGGAAGGTGAAGCCACGATCGCCAGCAAAGCCACAACAGCCCACTCCTTCTGGCAGGAACACCTTTGTGGAACAGAGTTTGGCGAGGGCTATCATGTCCTTGTCCACACCCATCTCACGGGTAGAGCACGTCAGATGCAAGGCGATAGGACGGTCAACAGGATGGAAGTCGAGCCGCTCCACAAGATACTTCATGATAAACTCGGCAGGTTCGTAGAGGTGCATCTTGTGCATCACCTTCTTCATGCGATGCAGACACGGACTCTGGGCACAGAGCACAGGGTACTTGCCCTCCTCTGATGCTTTCCAGAGAGCCGCTTCAAGTTCGGCACTCTTGCGGTCAGCAATGTCGAGCATACCTTTCGATTCCCAAATCTGTCCGCAACACATCTTCTCCATACCTTCGGGGAAGATGACTTCGTAGCCAGCCTTCGACATCAATTGGATGACCTCATCCACCAGGTCTTTTTTCTCACTGCCCACTTTCGATTGTCCCATTGTCTGATTGATGCAACTGGGGAAATAGACCACTTTCAGTTCCGAGTGTTTCTCCTCTTTCTGTGGGATAGACTTCTCGATGATGAACTGCGTGAGGTCAGAGGGCTTGGGTTGCCGATGCTTCTTAGGCATTGCCGTTGTCCACAAGGGCAATCCCATCTTGTTCATGCCTTGACAAATCTTTGTCATCAATGTAGATCCGAGGGTGACATGGGCTAAATGTGCCACATCGAGCACCACACGCAATCCCGACTTGATGCCAGCCATGTGATTGGCGGCAAACTCACCCATCTTGTAGCCTATCGAACTGTCGTTCATGTCCATCTGACGAATCATGTGGGTCAACTCACCTGTGTTAATCTTCATCGGGCATGAGGTTGAGCAGAGTCCATCTGTGGCACATGTCTGGTCACCATAATACCTGTATTGTCTTTTCAGCGTAGCCAGTCGTTCGGGGTTCTCGCCTGTTGCGGTAAGGTGACGTATTTCACGTTGTACAGCAATACGCATCCTTGACGACAGAGTAAGTCCGCACGACATGCAGTTCACTTCGCAGAATCCACACTCGATGCACTTGTTGGCACGCTTCACCTGCTCAATGGTTTCCTTGGCAGTGGAGAGTGCTGGCTCCATCAGGTAATGTCCACCATCAGGCACTTTGTCGTAGTCGAAATCAAGTACAGGCAGAGGTTTCAGACACTGGATGAAGCAATCGGGGTTGTCGTTGAAGATGACACCCTGATTCAGCAGCCCTTCAGGGTCGAAGATGGCTTTCAGTTCCTTCATCACTTCGTATGCCTTCTCTCCCCATTCGTACTTCACAAACGGAGCCATATTGCGACCCGTGCCATGTTCTGCCTTCAAAGAACCATCATACCCTTCCACCACTAACTTTGCCACGTCACGCATCATCTCGGCATAACGTGCCACCTCATGCTCGTCGGCAAAACTCTGGTTCAAGATGAAATGATAGTTCCCTTCGAAGGCATGACCATAGATGCAAGCATCCGCATAGCCATGGTCGGCAATGAGTTTTTGCAGTTTCACCGTAGCCTCAGGCAACGACTCGATGGGGAAGGCGACATCTTCGATGAGACACGAAGTGCCCACAGGACGTGTGCCGCCCACACTTGGGAAGATGCCGCTGCGGATAGCCCAGTACTTGCCATAGACAGCAGGGTCTTCGGTGAACTCGGCTGGCTGATAGAGATGATACTTTCCTAAGCACTCCTTGATCTTTTCAATCTTTTCGAGCAGTTGTTCGTGGGTGATGCCCTTGGTTTCGGTGAGGATGGCAGTCAGGTTGTGATAATCGCCAGGTTCTACACCCGTAATCTTGCCGGCATCCACATCTTTCTGATATTGCAAATAGACAGGGTCATCGACACTGCTGAGTGACTTGTAATCCAGCATCTCTGCACTCTTCACCATCAACTGCTCGGCACTCATCGCCAAATCTTCGTCACCTGCCTGCAACTTCTTCATCGCCACCACTGCCTCACAACTCTCCTTCATTGTCATGAAATAAACCATTGCCGAAGCCTTGAATGGGTAGTCCTTCAAGGTCTTCATTGTCACTTCTGACAGGAAGGCAAGTGTGCCTTCACTGCCCACCATCGAATGGGCAATGATGTCGAAGGGATCATCGTAGGCAATAAGTGGACGCAGGTTCAAGCCTGTGACATTCTTGATACTATATTTATTACGTATGCGCGTAGCCAGTTCCTCATCAGCACGGACTTTGTCGCGCAGGTCTTCTATCTTTTTCAGGAACTCTGGATGACTCTTTCGGAATGCTTCACGACTCTCCTCCGAACCCGTATCGAGAATGGTGCCATCCGTGAGGATGATGCGGGCACTAATCATCATGCGGTCACTATTGGCATGCACACCGCAGTTCATGCCCGAAGCATTATTCACGACGATACCACCCACCATTGCACTGCCAATGGAGGCTGGGTCAGGTGGAAACACACGTCCATGGGGTTTCAGTATCTGATTGACACGAGCCCCTACGATACCTGGCTGCAGGGTGATGCTCTCGTGGTCATCGGCAAGGCTGTACTTCTCCCAATGCTTTCCAGCCACGATGAGCACAGAGTCCGTACAACTCTGTCCACTCAGCGAGGTGCCTGCAGCACGGAAGGTGAAGGGTAACTGATACTTGCGGCAAAGGCAGACAATGCGTGAGATTTCCTCCTCACCATCGCTACGGAGCACTACCTTCGGAATTTGACGATAGAAACTGGCATCGGTTCCCCATCCAAGGGTACGAAGTTCGTCTGTATATATACGGTCAGACGGCATGAACTGTCTGAGTTCTGCAATAAATTCTTTCATCATACGGCAACAATAATTATCAATTATCAATTAAAACACGTGC
The DNA here is from genome assembly GCA_045111535.1 of Bacteroidaceae bacterium. GTDB lineage: Bacteria > Bacteroidota > Bacteroidia > Bacteroidales > Bacteroidaceae > Minthosoma. The sequence continues at coordinate 2,856 of JBGUGM010000169.1, read as the reverse complement.
AGTCCCAAGAACACCATGAGACCATTCATCAGAATCCAGAAGATGGCGAAAGGCATGGTCTTACGCATGATGTCGCCGTCTTGTCCTTCCATATCACATGCGGCAGTAGCAATGGCAATGGACTGTGGTGACAGCAGTTTGCCACCTTCGGAACCAGCGCAGTTGGCAGCAGCGAGCCAGTTGGTCTCATTGCCGCTGACACCGAAGAAGGTGCCCTGATTGACAAGACCCAAGTCGCTGGCTGCCGTAGCCTGCAGTTTGCCGAAGAGAATATTGGCATTCGTTGCCGAGCCTGTGACAAACGTACCGATAGAGCCGATGAGAGGTGCAAAGAATGGGAAGGAAGCCCCTGTCAGCAGCACGAGTCCTTTGGCAATGTCATTTGTCATGCCCGTGTTGTTCATCAGCATCGCCATTGCCACAAGGCAACAGATGGTGACCACTGTCTTTTGCAAGTTCAGCGTCGTCTTTCCCAGCATCTTCATCAACTGACCAAAACTCAGTCCCTGAATGAGCCCTCCAATGACAGCACCAAGGAATATCATCAGTCCTGCATTCGATAGCCAACCGAACTTGAAGGTGTTGCCGATGACAGGCAACTCGAACTGAGTCACCAGCGTGGTGCCGAGCAACTCGTTTACAGGTGGCACAATCTTACTGCTGATGAGGATGAAGAAGATGATGAGTCCATACACGCTCCATGCCTTGAGTGTCTTTGCCATGCCAAACGTCTTCTTCTCCACCACCACAGCGTTGGGGTTCTCCTTCTTGCGGAGAAACAGTTTGTCATAAATCAGCATGGCGATGATGGCAGCCACACTACCCAAGATGGCAGGTGTCTCTGGACCAATGAAATAAGCGCAGCAGAATTGCACGACAATCGAGAATGAGCCTACGAAGAGGGCGATGCAGAGGTTCTTCAGAATCTTCTTGCGGTCAGTCATTGTCAGGATGATGAACGGGGTGATGAAGAACATCAGTGAGAGTTGCAGGATGATGAACGTAGCCACCTCACAAAGTTCCTCTGGTGTGGCGACACCGCTGGCAGCCACTTGATTGGCGAGTGTTGTGGCAGGGAGACCTACCGCACCGAAACCCACAGCCACTGTGTTTGCCACCAGACAGATGACAGCAGAGAACATGGGCTTGAAGCCCAGACTGATGAGGATGGCAGCAGGAATCGCCACTGCAGTTCCAAAGCCAGCCATGCCTTCCAGTACGCCACCCAATCCCCATGTCAGCAGGAGCACCAGCAGTCCCTTGTCCGAGGTCATCTGGATGAACTGCGTCTTGATGGTCTCAATCTCCTTCGTCTCGCACAGGATGTTGTAACTGAAGATGGCGAAGATGATAATCAAGATAATTGGGAAACATGCCTTGAGCAGTCCTTCCACGACAGACCATAGGGTTATGCCATAGATGGACACTTCTGCATATTTTTCTGGCACGATGCCCATCGCCGGGACTGCGAACAGCGCCAGCAGGATGGTGACGGCAAGGGTGATTATGGCACTCTTGTAACCAGACACTTTGAAGCCCATCATCAGTACGATGAGCAACAGGATAGGGATCACAGAAATGAGAGCGGTCATAGGTTTTAGTGTGTTTGTAGGTTTATGGATTGTTATTTATTCTTACGCCATTCGTTGGCTCGTGTTCGGATGTTTTTGGCAAGGCATTCGCTGTAGAGCCAGGGTTCACAACTGTGGATGTCGCCTACGTTGATAAAGTTCTTGTAGGGTTGGTATTCCGAGCCGCTGTAGCCACTGACCACCAGCACGTGATATTCAGGTGACAGGGTGACTGTGATGGTGTCGTGGAGTGTGGCTGGGGTGGCATCCGTTCGCCAGTTCACGGGGTTGATGCCCATGCACGTGGCAGCGATGACGGGTTGGATGTACTTCACGTCCTTCACCGTGTTGTAGCAGATGGTGACGCCTGTGTCTGTCTCGCCTCTTGCTGCCTTGATATGGTGAGTTACCAATGTGTCCTCAGGTGTGACTTTATAGCCCAGCACGTATGCAGCAGCCAATTGGCTGTAGGTCTTGTCGTTGATGTGCTTCAGCAGTTCCACCACAGCCAGACCTCCCTGACTGAATCCTGCGATGATGAGGGGACGTGTCTGGTCGCGTTGGGATTGGAAGTGGTCGAAGGCATCGCAGACATCCTGCATGGCAAGTCGGGTGCGGCTTCTGATGGTGTCCTCGCTCTGCATCATGAAAGCCTCAATGGTGGCATGGCGATAGAAGGGCGCAAAGAAGCGGTTACCTGGTGACATGTATGCCGCCACCTTCTTGATTTCCTTGTTTGCCATATGCTCACGATGCTTGGGGTTCCGCACGTCGGCATAGTGGCATATCCTGCCATCCTCAGTTGTCCAGTCCTCTTCCCATGTCGAGACCACATAGAAGATGTCGGCACCCGTTCCCAACGAATCCCCGTCTGCTGTAATCCACATGGTTGAATCAGCGTAGTCAGGTGCCTCGGGGATAAACACAGATGGGCTACTCTTATCTGACGAATGAGGATTCATCAGATAGAAGGCAACCGCAACCATGATGCCAATCAGGAGGGCTGCAAGTATCCCGTATTTCAGTTTCTTCATTCTTGACCTTCCACCTTTTCGGGGCAAAGATACGATTAAGTGAGCATAATACAAAATAAAATCTCATTTATTTTTATTGTTGAACGTGAGTAACTTCGTCACAGAACAGGCTTTAAGCCTCTAAAAAATGTGACTTTCACAGCCTTTTATGTGACTCCTGCGTATCCAATTTGTAGTGTTGCCGTATCGCGTTATAATTTGAAAGTTGCAAAAAAATATTTGAAACTTTCAAAAATAAATTTGCAACTTTC
>JBGUGM010000168.1:0-4418 GCA_045111535.1 Bacteroidaceae bacterium | reverse complement strand
CGCTGTCATCCGCTACTTGGAAAGAGGCACCGCACCTGTGGACAAACTCATCACGAAGGTCATCCAGCCCGAAGAGGCATTGGAGACGATGCAATGGTGGAGCGAGAACCCAGGAAAGGTGTTCAGAATACTTACTAAGTTTTAATGGGGTAAATGGGGCTAATGGCGGAATGACCCATCTACCCCATTCAGCCTATTCAACCCATCATATAACAAAGAAAGAAAGAAAAGTTGCATTTATGAAGGTCTTTGTCAGTGGTTGTTACGACTTGCTCCACAGCGGTCATGTGGAGTTCTTCCGACAAGCGAGTCAGTATGGTGACTTGTATGTGGGCATCGGGTCAGATGCAACCATTCTCCACTATAAACACCACAAGACGCTGTACCCTGAGCAGGAACGTCTCTTCATGGTGAAGAGCATCCGCTACGTGAAGGATGCCTTCATCAATCAGGGCGATGGTGTGATGGACTTCATCCCGACAGTAGAAGCCCTGAAACCCGACCGCTTTGTGGTGAATGCTGATGGTTCCAGCGAGGAGAAACGCCAATTCTGCCAAGAACATGGTATCGAATACATCGTGCTTGACCGCACTCCAGCCGATGGATTGGAAGCAAGAAGCAGTACCAGCATCAAAAACACTTTGGCAAACACGCCGGATGGTCTCCCCATTACGGGGGAGATGCCTGAAGGGCAGAGAGGGGCTGGCATCCCTACCCGACTCGATTTGGCTGGCACTTGGATTGACCAACCCTACGTGAGCACGTATGCACCGGGATGGGCTATCACCATCTCCTTGCAACCCACGTTCGAGATTCGTGAACGTTGTGGTCTCTCCACTTCGACACGTAACCAGATCAAGCGTATCTGGCCCATTCATCTGCCTGATATGGATCCTGAGATGTTGGCAAAGTTGGTGTTCTGCTTCGAGAATGATCCTGAACGCACTGACGGCATCATCAGTGGTGCCCAAGACGCCATCGGTATCTGTATGCCAGGTCTTTGTCGCCACTACTACAATGCCCACTACTGGCCAGAGCGCATCGAATCGTGCACAGACGAACACATCCTCAGTTGGTTGGAAAGTCATCTCTGCATGATTCCGATGTTCCCACGTCGCCCAGGATGTTCGGTAGTGGATGGAAAGGACATCACCGAAGCCCACGTGAAGGCTTTGGCAGACGCTGCAGCAAAGTGTTGGGATGCCATCATGCAAACTGACCTCGAGGCTTTTGCTGCCACCTATCGGGCTTCGTTCGAGGCACAAATCACCCTCTTCCCTGCGATGATTCAGCCAGGAGTGCAGGACTACATCGACCAGTACGCATCCATGAAGGATGTGCTCGCATGGAAGATGCCCGGTGCTGGAGGAGGTGGGTACTTGGCGCTGGTGGTGAAAGATGCCAACACCTTCTGCCAAGAACACGAAGAAGCAATACCGTTGGTCATCAGACGACCCTAAATTTTACATCATATGACTATTAAACAACTAACAATTGCAACCTTGACGCTTGTGACAACAAGCATGTCTGCACAGCAGACTTACAAAATTCCTGTGCTGGAGAATGACGAACCAATGGCAACAGGACAGTTCACACCCGATTGGGCATCCCTCCGCACTTACGAAGTGCCCGAGTGGTTCCGTGATGCCAAGTTCGGCATCTGGGCACATTGGGGACCTCAGTGTGTAGAAGGCTCAGGTGATTGGATGGCACGTGGACTCTATCTCGAAAGAGGTGGTCAGTACAACTACCATCGTGACCACTATGGACACCCATCTGAGGTGGGGTTCAAGGACATCCTGCCCCTCTTCAAGGCAGAGAACTGGACACCCGAAGAACTGGTGAAGTTCTATAAGGAAGAATGTGGTGCGCAGTATTTCTTCGCCTTGGGCAATCATCACGACAACTTTGACCTTTGGGACAGCAAGTATCAGGAGTGGAACTCGCAGAACATCGGTCCTCATAAGGACATTCTTGAAGGGTGGGCAAAGGCAGCCAAGAAAGCAGGACTTCCCTTCGGCATCTCATTTCATGCAGATCACGCATGGACTTGGTATGAGCCTTCCCGTCGTTTTGACATGAAGGGAGAGAAGCGCGGGGTGAAGTATGACGGTTGGCTGACGAAGGAAGATGGGTACAAGCCCAATGCCGACGGTACTGAGAAATGGTGGAAGGGACTTGACCCCCAGAAACTCTATGCCCAGAATCATGACTTCAGCGACAACACGTGGGACAATGGTGCCATTCATCGCCAATGGGGATGGGAAGGTGGTGCTTGTCTGCCTACGCAGGAGTTTGTGACCAACTTCTACAATCGCACCCTCGATGCCATCAATCGCTACAATCCCGACCTCATCTACTTCGATGTGACGGTGCTGCCCTTCTATCCTGTGAGTGATGCTGGCATGAAGATTACTGCCCACATGTACAACCATAGTGCTGCCACTCATAAGGGCAAGAACCAAGCGGTGGTGTTTGGCAAGATTCTGGAAGAGGACATGAAGGAAGCCCTCGTGTGGGATGTGGAACGTGGGGCACCAAACAAGATTATGGAACGCCCCTGGCAATGTTGCAACTGCATTGGTGACTGGCACTACAATACGGGCACTTATCAGCGAAATGGTTACAAGAGTGCCCATACGGTAGCGAAACTCCTTGTGGACATTGTCAGCAAGAACGGCAACATGCTCTTGTCTGTCCCTCTTCGTGCTGACGGCACTCCCGACGAGAAGGAACTCGCCATTATGAAGGAGTTTGGTGCATGGATGAAGGTGAACAGCGAGAGTATCGTCAAGACCCGTCCTTGGAAAGTCTTTGGCGAAGGTCCTATTGCCAATGCCGACATCAAAATCAATGCCCAAGGTTTTAATGACGGACAATACACAAATGCTGGTGCCAACGAGATTCGTTTCACCCAAACAGAAAAGGCACTCTACGTCACAGCCCTCGCATGGCCCGAGAATCATACCGTCAGCGTGAAGTCATTGGCAGAGGACTCAAACCTCTACCCTACTGCTATCAAGTCAGTGGAACTGTTGGGATATGGCAAAGTGAAATATGAACGCACGAAAGATGCTCTTGTGGTCACCCTGCCCGAGAAACTGAATAACATCATGCCAGTCTTGAAAGTGAAAAAATAAAAGAAAACGAAACATAAAAACAAAAGCGAGAAGTGATTCACTCCTCGCTTTTTTATTGTTCTTACATTTTTTATTGTGCCTTCTTCTTGCTTGCGGTCACATAGATGAAACGTGGGAAAGCACCGATGGAGAATACGTAAGTATCACCACTCTGCTCGTCCTTCACCTCGAAGGTGTCCGTACGGGCTCTGTTGAAACCACCCCGTCCAAAGCCTCCTCTGTTACCTCTACGTCCTCTGCCGAAGCCAGGAGCAGGAGCACCGGGACGACCAGGTCCCGGAGGTGTTGCCTGAACACTATCCTGTGGGGCATTGCCTTGTGGTGCGTTTACACGAGGACCACCCATAGGACCACGTGGACCTCTTGGTGTCTCGTCTTTCACTTGATAGGGCTGCAAGTCGCGATAGAGTTGCATAATGGAACCTTGTGGATAAATCATGTCATTACCCACCATGAAATGCACCTCTTTCGTTTCCTTATTGTAAAGGAAAGAGTTCACACACTTGGCATACTGGAAATTGTCGGGACTTCCATTCCAATAAGTAACGAAATTGCCTCGTGGCATCTGATTGCCATACTTATTCGCTTCCATGATTGCTTTGAACTGGTCTTCGTTCATGGAAAGCAACTGGAGGAAATTAGCAACTGTCGGTTTGATGACCGTAATTTCATTACCTTCCTCGCCATAGGGTTTGGTGCATACGTCTAATTGTTGAGCCTGAGCGTACAAGCCCATTGCCAACATCATAAACAGGAAGAATAACTTTTTCATAAGCATCATCTTTATAGATAGGTTTGTAATATGAGTTTTAGTTTAGGTGTCCCAAAGGTACAACATATTTTATTATATTTTTCATCAAAAAGCAATTTTTTAGCTTTTCTCCTTAAAAAAACATAAAAAAAGAGGGAAAAAGTCTTTTTTTGATGACTTTTTCCCCTTTTATGCTTCAAGATGAGTCTTGAACTTACCAAATCTTCACACGCTTCTCCTTCGGAACAAACAACGGGTCTTTTTCCGTGATGCCAAATGCCTCATACCACGCATCCACCAACGGCAAGGCACCATTCACTCGCCAACGAGCCAACGAATGGGGGTCAGATGTGGTCAAATTGCGGATGGCCTCTTCGGTGATGTTTCCTGCCCACACCCCTGCATAAGCCAAGAAGAAGCGTTGTTCGGGTGTGAATCCGTTCTTCACAGGCAGTGGTTTCTCTTTGGTGGCATTCTTGAAGGCTGTATAGGCGAACTTCAAACCTCCGTGGTCACCAAGGTTCTCA
>JBGUGM010000167.1:0-25500 GCA_045111535.1 Bacteroidaceae bacterium | reverse complement strand
CTCTTACCTGTACCGTTTTTGCCCAGCAAGCCGTAAATGCCTGGCTCCTCGTAAGATAGCGAGAAGTTTTCCAGCACATTGTGCATGGCGTTGTAGCCATAAGTGACGTTCTCAATCTTTAGCATAATCTTTCTTTGTTGTTAATTGATGAATAAATAGTATCTAATCATGCATGGTTTGTTGTTTTATTAGTGTACTACATAAGTAATACACTGCAAAGGTAGTGTGTTTTTATTCTTACTTCCAAACAAATCGGCAAGAATTTTCAAGAATTTAACACCTTTTAAGCATTTTGCCCTCTTTTCATCGTATCTATCTCCCAATTTTTCACTACCTTTGCACCCGAAATGTGTAAACCCCACATTTCCGACATCATGAAAATAAAGGATATCTTAGGTGCCCTTGAAGAATTCGCTCCTTTGGCCCTGCAAGACGGCTACGATAACGCGGGATTGCAGATTGGATTAGCAGAGGATGCAGATGCTACAGGGGTATTGTTGTCTTTAGACGTCACTGAAGAAGTAGTGAACGAGGCTGTCCTGCGTGGTTGCAACCTCATCGTAAGTCACCATCCACTGATGTTCCACCCTGTACAGGCTTTTCAGGGAAAGACACATGTGGAGCGCGCCATTCTGAAGGCTATCAAGAATGACATCGCTGTTTATGCTATCCACACCAATATTGATGTGGTGGAGGGTGGTGTGAACTTCAAGATGGCAGAGAAGTTAGGCTTGCAGAAGGTGGAGTTCCTTGCACCAAGAGAAGGATGCACCAGTGGCAAGAAGGAGTACAAGGCGGGTGACGGTGTCATTGCCTCTCTCCCTGCAGCGATGTCGAAGAAAGAGTTCATGGAGCAGGTGAAGGAAGTGTTCCGTCTGAAGTCACTGCGAGTGAACAACGCCAACCCTAAGAACATCAAGCGTGTAGCCCTCTGTGGTGGTAATGGTGCATCGCTCATCCCACAAGCGATTGAGAAAGGTGCAGACGTGTTCATCACAGGCGAGATTGGTTATCATCGCTTCTTTGGCTACGAGAAGGACATCCTTCTGCTGGAGATTGGACACTATGAGAGCGAGCAGTACACCATCGAGTTGCTGCGCGACATCATCACCAAGTTCGCTCCATCACTTCACGTTTGCAAAGCCGAGACAAACATCAACCCAATTATCTATTTATAATACAGAATTAGTAAACTAATGGCAAAGAAAAAAGAGAACCCTGCCGAGATGCCTGTGGAGGACAGATTGAAGAACCTCTTCCAGTTGCAGACCATCTTGACAGAGATTGACCGCATTCGTACCTTGCGTGGTGAACTTCCTCTCGAAGTGGAGGATTTGGAGGACACCATCGAGGGTCTGAAGACGCGTATCAGCAAGACGGAGGCAGAAATGGCAGACCTCCGCTCAAAGATCAACGAATTCAAGGGCAAGATAGAGTTGGCAAACTCACAACTTGCTACCTACAAAGAGCAGATGGATAACGTGCGCAACAACCGTGAGTACGATTTGTTGAACAAGGAGATTGAGTTCCAGACATTGGAAATTGAACTCTGCAACAAGCGTATCCGTGAAGCGCAGTCCCTCGAGAAGGGCAGAGAAGAAGCACTCGCCAGAAGCCAGGAAGAACTGGATGGACGTATGCAGGACCTCGAGGTGAAGAAGAATGAACTCGACGAAATCGTGGCTGAGACCAAGGCAGACGAGGAGAAACTTCGTGAGAAGGCTAAGAACCTCGAGACGCTCATCGAACCACGTCTTCTGCAGAGTTTCAAGCGCATCCGTAAGAATAGCCGTAACGGACTTGGTATCGTGTACGTGCAGCGTGATGCCTGTGGTGGTTGCTTCGCTAAGATTCCACCTCAGCGTCAACTCGATGTGCGTATGCGCAAGAAGGTCATCGTCTGCGAATACTGCGGACGTATCCTCATTGACCCAGAACTGGCAGGCGTGAAGCCCGATGCACCAGTAGAGGAGAAGCCAAAGCGCCGTTCACGTCGCAAGAAAGAGGAATAAAAAACGAAGAAGGGGTTACAATCCCTTCTTCAACTCTTCATACGTGGGTATGTCTTCCAGAAAGGCGTACCCACCTTTTTTGATGTCCACACGACAGCAGTAGTGCTTCATCCCGTTGCTCACGATGAGCCATTCCACCTCCAAGACCATATTGTAGCGGCAGATCTGCTCAAACACCCGCTGGGTGATCTCCACGTCAGGACGCTTGTATTCGACAATCATCAGAGGCTTTAAGCCCTCCTGACGATATACCACCGTGTCACAGCGTCTGCTCATCCCGTTCAGCGTCACAGCCACCTCATTTGCCATCAGCGTAGGGGAGTAGCCCTTTTGTTCCATCAGGAAATGCACGAAATGCTGGCGCACCCACTCCTCGGGAGTGAGGGCAACAAACTTCTGGCGAAGCACATCCTGTATCTTCACCATCCCGTCCATCCTCTTGATGTTCGCCTCAAATGGCGGCAAATTCAATGGTTGCATCTGCGCTTGACATATTTTTTGCAAAGATAGTAAATTCATTCCTAATTTTTCACTTTTCACTTTTCACTTTTCACTTTTTTCACTACCTTTGCACAAAGAATTCAGTTTTATGGCAAAACCCAATATCACACATCGCGAAATCATTGAGCAGGTGATGCGCAAAGAGTATAAGCCCATCTATCTCCTGATGGGGGAGGAGGCTTATTACATTGACCGCATTGCTGAATACATTGCCGACAATGTGCTGACAAAAGATGAGCAGGATTTCAACCAGACCATTATTTATTGTACGCGCGAGACGGCAGTGGCAGATGTGGTCAATTGTGCACGCCGCTACCCGATGATGGCAAAATATCAAGTGATAATTGTTAAAGAGGCGCAGAATTTGTTAAAATTGGATGACCTTACCACTTATGCACAAAATCCAATGCCGTCAACAATTTTGGTGATTTGCTACAAAAATGGGAAGATAGATGGGCGAAAAAAGTTGGTGCCGGCCATTGAACAGGTGGGCATCGTGTTTGAAAGTCCGAAACTGAAGGAGGGCATGTTGCCACAGTTCATTGTTGACTACCTGAGACGCAAGCAGGTGGGCATCGAGGAACGTGCCTGTCTGATGATGGCAGAAAGTGTCGGTTCCGATCTGAACCGCTTGGCAGGTGAACTGGACAAACTCGTTCTGGCATTGCCAACGGGTCAGACACGCATCACCACAGACCTTGTGCAGTCCCATGTGGGAGTGTCTAAGGAGTTCAATGTGTGGGAGTTACGTTCTGCTATCGCCAACAAGGAAATCGCCAAAGCCAACAAGGTCATGCACTATATGGAGCAGAATGTGAAAGCAAATTCTCCTGTGATGACAGTCTCCACCCTGTTCAATTTCTTCGCCTTGCTCATGCAGGCTTGGTACTCTCCAGAGCGCACGGAACAGGGCATGATGAAGCACCTGGATTTCCGTCAAACCTGGCAACTTCGCGAGTACACCACCGCCATGCGCCACTATTCTGCCCTGAAAGTGATGCAGATTATTGGCAAATTGCGTGAAGCAGACGCCCGACTCAAGGGAATCAATCGCGGAAATCTGACAGATGCCGACATTATGCACGAATTGCTCTTTTTTATCCTTCATTGATTTTTGTTCACGAAAATTGCGCAAAAAAATGACAGACGATTTTTGAACCTCAGGACAGGTGTCAGAAATCGTCTTTTTGATTCCTCAAAATGGAAAAAGGGCACTCATTTTCTTCAAATTTTTAGCCTCAAAAATGCGAACAAAATCTCTTTCAGTCAAAAAATCGAACAAAAATTTCACCCCTCTTTCTTCGGAAAATCAAGCGTTTAACCCCTAAAAAGGGGCTAAAAAATGGCGTTATTTTCAGCCAAAAACACGCTTGAAACCACCTGCTCGATTCTCGCAAAATCGCGCTCATTTTTGCTCTCTTCAAGTCTCCAAAATTTTACATTAACAATCATTAAGATTACAAAACAACTGATTTACAAAATGAAAACGAGCATCTTGTAAACAGGTTTTACGTTTGAAAACGCGGCACTGCTTCTCCTACGGTTTACAAAGATAAACCGCCCCTCTTTTTACATTTCTTTATCTAAAAACTTTCAATCTTGAAAATCACGAAAATGCAATCCGATTTGATAGTATGTAATTGCTTGAAGGAACGTCAATTATATGTTTTTGTTGGATGTAAAAGCCACGAACCCACTTTTCTGGAGTGCCCTAAAACAGCATAAATGGGCGTTTCCCCCTATTTTCAGGCAAAACGTGTAGAAATAACGATATTTCAATCAATCATTTGTATAAGTCATATAAAGTGATAAAAAAGCAGGCTTTTACGGGTGTAATTTTACAGATATAAGTATTTTTACAAAAAGCAAGCATCACCCTGTTTACAGAATAAAATTATAAAAATAGAAAAATTAATTTTCAAATTACAAAAAGAAAGCGAAAAGTTTTGATGGTTGGAAAATAATGCCTACCTTTGTAAAAAATTAAGAAAATCATCAAAAACAGTACTTGAACATGACTGACAAAGAAAAAATCGAGTTGATCATCCAAGAAAAGCACCTCAACAACACCCAATTTTGTAATGAGGTTTGCATCGCTCCTGGAACCCTCTCTCACATTTTGAGTGGCCGTACCCAACCTACCCTGAACATTCTTCGGAGTATCGTCCAGGCATTTCCTGACATCAACCCCGCCTGGTTGTTCTATGGCGAGGAACCCATGTACAAGAATTCGGACTCTCCTACCCCCGAAAATGAGGAGTCAGAGGACACGTATTTAAATAATAAGGAGGAAGTGCCTGTTGAGGAGGCTCAATTGCCTCTTTTTGCCCCAGTTTCCAACCCTGCTCCAGCGTCTCGTCGCACAGGTGCGCAAGCCCCCTCTCAGGGCGTACAATCCCCTGTACAAGCCGCTTCTCTCAATGTGCAGGACATCGTGGCAGAGACCCTGAAACAGCAACAGAAGCCCCCTCGCAAGGTGGTGGAAGTGCGTATCTTCTTCGATGATGGCACTTTCGAGACCTTTAGCGCCAACTAAATCGTAACAAAATTTTAATGTTATTAACAAACAGCTTTGTTTTAACAATTAATGATTTTATAAGTTGATGGATTGATAATCTTGTTTTGTCGATAAAAGGTCATCAAACAGCATCTAAACGGTGTTTTTCATCCCAATTTGGGTCATTGAAGTCAAACAAGAGCCACTTTCGGGTGGCTCTTGTGCTTTGATTTGATGATTTGATGAAAATGGTGACTCGGATGGGACTCAAACCCATGACCTGCAGAACCGGAATCTGACGCTCTATTCAACTGAGCTACCGAGCCATGAATGTTGCATTTCGGTGGCAAAGTTAAGGAATTTTATCGATATTTTGGATTTTCTTGGGCATTTTTGTTGGAAATTTGGATTTTTGTGGTACTTTTGCAAGAATAACGCGAAAAAAGACGAAGAAATGAAGGTTATGACAGCATGGATTAAGACGATATGGACGATGTGTCTGTTGACATGTGCGTTGACTGCATCGGCTCAGTTGTATGAGGCTCCCAAGCACAAGCATGGCGACTGGTTTATCGGCATTGGAGGAGGATTCAGCCAGTCATTGGCGGAGAATGCCGATGGCACCGATTTCATCTTCCATCAGTTGCCCTCCGTGAATGGTGTGTTGGGACATAATTTCTCGCCCGTATTTGGCATCCAGGGCACCGCAGGCGTCCAGACGCAGGTGTCGCGATGCAGTAAGGCTGCTGTGAATGCCATGCCCGAGGTGTATGGCAATGGACGCTACAATTTCAAGTTCTTCTCAGCCTCCCTTTCAGGCGTCGTCAACCTCACCAATGCCTTCTTCGGCTATGATGCCGACCGTCCTTTGACCTGGAGCGTTCTCTTCGGAGCAGGAGCCATCCGAACCTTCGGGTTTGACGAGAAGGTGGCAAAATGGAACGTGACACCCAATGCCGAGAAACCCTACTACCCCGTCAATAAGGACGGAGCGCTCTATTATACCGCTCATGTAGGCACGCAGATGGCAATCCGTCTCAACGAGCCTTGGGACATCTGTGTGGACTTGCGTGTCAATGGCACCGACAACAAATACAATGGTGCATCTGATGGCAACACAGTTGACTTCTACCTTGACCTGATGATCAACTTTGTCTATCATTTCAAGAACGGTAAGCAGCAGTTGCGTCGTTTCCGTCTGCCTCCCAAGGAGCCTTTCGTTGATCCTGTGCTGATTGACCATACGCGTGAGTATCAGGAGACGGTGCGCTATGGAGAGGCGATGTACACCGAAATTCCCTTCTATTCCGGCTTCTACTACCTGAATGCCACCACCACCAAGCGTGTGGAGCATGTGGCGCGATTCCTCCAGTCGCACCCCCTCGTCAACATCAACATCGTGGGCCATCCCGACATCATCCCTGACGAGGATGAGGAATATCACCGTATCCTTGCCGAGAAGCGTGCAGAAGCCGTTCGCCAAGCCCTTGTACTCAACTTCCATGTTGACCCCACTCGTCTCCGCACCTCCTACAGTGAGAAAGCCCTGCAGTCCTACAAGACTGTCCGCGAATGGGTGCCTGCCGTCAACTTTATCATGGAAGATCCTGGTGACGAAATCCCCACCTTCGACCGTGACCAGAAGTGACAATAAATCAAAGAACGCTTTGTAAAGTTTAGCCGCTATCATCTTTCACGCTGCAAAGTTACGACATTGAAATAGCGGTTGCAAGTTATTCTCACTTTTTCTGTTTTTAATGAGAATGTTCTCATTTTTCGCTCAAAAAGACTGGTGTATTCCGTAAGCGTTGATGCTTTTACGAGGGAGTGCCTACCGCTTTTACGAAAGAGTCAAGCATGCTTTTGTGGAAGTTTCAGAGCAGAGGCTACGGGCAAGGCACGATGGGGCTATTTACGAACAAGGTACCTGAACTGCTGCGAAAAGGTCAAAAAGTCAATTAGTCAATTGGTCAATTAGTCAATTTCGTGTACACGGGTATACGCGTATAATAAATATATTTATATATAAATCTAACCACCCCCTATTAGTAATCCCCCAAACCAAGATGAAAATTGACCAATTGACCAATTGACTAATTGACCACACGAATTTTTTTAGGAATCTATTTTACTTTATATCAGCAAGTTGAGAAAATGCTTTGTTTCTGCTTTCCTGATTCTGTAGTCATCTATCTCCCTCTTTTTTGCGATTCGCGCCCTCATTTTTGACCTCTTCACACCCTTTTTTCACCCTCTTGTGCTCAAAATTGAGTGTTTTTCTTGCAAAAATGATAGTCCTCAGGAGTACCCATTTGGGACAAAAATAGGGCTAAAAATGGTGGGGAACACCCCGAAAATGATGTTCAGAGCCCCAAAATTCTGTCAGAAGAAGGCAAAAAACACCCATTTGTAAAGAAGGAAATGAAACGGTGACACATTGTCACCAGTTGAAATTGCGTGCTGCCGACGGCAAGATGCGACTGACGGATGTGGCTGATACTGAGCAACTTTTTCGTCTTATCCAATCCATCCCTTCGCCTAAGGCTGAACCTTTCAAGCAATGGATGGCAAGCGTGGCGAGTCAGCGACTCGACCAGATGCAAGATCCCGAGAAGAGCATTGACCAAGCCATCATTGACTACAAACGTCTTGGTTATAGCGATGCATGGATCAACCAGCGCATCAAGAGCATCGAAGTGCGCAAGGAACTGACGGATGAGTGGAGGCGTACTGGTGTTCATTAGGGTTTGGAATATGCTTCACTTACAGACATCATCACTCACGAGTGGAGTGGTTTTACCACCAAGCAGTACAAGCAACACAAGGGGCTAAAAAAGGAGAACCTGCGCGACAACATGACCAACCTCGAAATAGCCCTTAACATCTTGGCAGAGGCTTCTGCCACAGAAATCTCCAAACAACGTGATCCCAAGGGCTTTCATCAGCAAAAGAAGGTAGCCAAAGAAGGTGGTAGTGTGGCAAAAGCAGCCCGTAAGCAGTTGGAAAGCAAGTTGGGCCGTTCTGTCATTTCGAATGAAAAAGCCAGTGATTATCTGCTCCCCCCCCCCATGTAGCATACAACACATAAAGACAGATAAGGAAGCATGTCCAATGGGCATGCTTTTTTTGTGTATTATTCCTCTCACTCACAGATTCCACGCTGTGTGTGGGTGAGATTCCGTGTGTGCCATTTCATAGGTTCTTAGGCATTTAGCCTTGGTATATGATACGATTTAGCCTTATTACTAATTTTGATTTAGCGTTGGCACTCGATTCAATTTAGCGTTCTCACTCGTTTGAGTGCCAAGGCTAAATCACTTTTAGTGCCAACGCTAAATTGAATCGAGTGAGAACGCTAAATTGATTTTAGTGCTAAAGCCAAATACTTCATAATCTCACTCACACCAAACGCTGGGTCTTACGATAAGCAGTCTTGGCGGTTCTGTCATAGAATCAATCGGGGCAACAACACAGCCTTTGTAAAAGGAAAGAAATGGAAGGTGACACATGTATATAATGCAGGTATAAGTGAAAAAAGTTGGTAAAATAATATGCTCTCCACAGAAAATTATATTAGAATGACGGGAAAAAACATCAAAGATACAAATATACAAGAAAATCCAACCAATACAATGAATTCTGTTTTTGATAACAAGACCTCTAAGAAAATGTATATATACCCAATGGATGAGGAGGAAATGAGTAAGGCGGCAGAAGAAGGGTAGGCTCAAATAGAGATGTCTTTGTGTTAAAATGCCTTCTGTATAGAACAAAAAAAGACCGTGAGGGGTAGATGCTCCATCACGGTCTTTTATTTATTTGTTTATTTACTTCTTCATCAGTCGCAGGTAGTAGAGTCCTGGACACATGGTGTTAGGTGATGCGACGATGCGGAAGGTGAGTTGCGATTTGATGTTGCCTGTCTGAGGGTCGATGAGAAGGTCTTCTGGGATGGCGTATTCGACATTGAAGAAGCCTTGTTCATCAGCACCTTGCATACGGGGCTGGATGGTGATGTCACCAATCTTCTCGTCATCGAGGAAGATGTTGGCAGTACGTCCACGATCGGAGGTGATGAACCGGAGCATGAGGGAGAGTTCGGTTTCGAGTCCCTTGTTGTCGATGACATACTGGATGAATTCTCCGTTTTGGGCATCACGATAGTTTTCACCACGATAACTGCCACTGGTGGAGCCTGGGGAGAACTTGACTTCGTGTCCTGCCTCGCTCTGCTGCTCACCTGTGGCTACGTAGTCAATGGTGCGTGCCTGCAATGCCTGTTCTTCGGCATCTTTCTTACCCATGTCGGAGTTGGCATAGTCTTCTTTCGTGCCTTGGAAGAAATAGCAGGAGTAGCGAGAGTGCTGGATGCTGTAGAAAGGCTCGAGAGGGAGATTGCCCTTGTCAGATGCGAGGGTGAACTGAAGTTTGCTGAGGTCTTTGATTTGGATGTTGTTGAGCACCTCAGAGCGATTGCCGATGAGGAGTGGGGCAGAGGAGAGGGGCTTCGCAGAGGAACGAGCACCTGGGGAGTGATCCATACGTCCTTCACCACCGTATTCGTTAGGCAATTGTGCTTCTGTCTCGGTAAGAGCACCTAAGAGGATGGGACCATACTTGAAGGCGATGTAACTCTTGTAGTCGGGGCATTCCTCGTAGCGGAGTTTCATGGGGAGATCCACGCTGAATGTCTCACCCTTCTTCCAATTCTTGGTGGTGCAGACATAACTTGCCTTGCCGTCAGCACTTGCCCATGAGGGTTTGCGAACGGCGATGGTGTATTTGCCGCCCTTGGTGATGGTGAAGGTGCTTTTTGCCTCATATGGGAAGTTGGTCTCCTGACGAATGCCAAACTTCTTGTTGTTGAGTTCGCTGGCTGTGAAGAGGTTCACATAGAGCGTGTCGTTGCTATGTGTATAGATGAAATGTCCGTATTTCGAGTGGTTTTCCATACCTGTACCCACGCAGCACCACATGCCCTGATTCACCTGTGAGTAGATGCGGTAGGAGAGGGGGCGCAGGGAGGTGAAATAGACGTAACCACCTGTCTGGGGGTCTTGAGTGGACATGATGTGGTTCCACATCGTAGCCTCGTAGAAGTCGGCATACTTGGCATCGTGGGTGTCGTCGAAGAGGTCTTCAGAGAGTTTCAGCATGTTGTTGGAGTTGCAGGACTCAGGACCTTCCATGTTGTTGATGTAGAGATGTCCGTTCTGATGGTTCTGGAAGTGCTCGCTGATGGAGTTGCCACCAATGCAGACGGTACGGTTCTTTGCCACATCATCCCAGAAGTTGAGCACAGCATTGCGGTAGTCTGTGAGGCTCTTGTCTTCCTGCCAAGCACGTTCGAAACCAATGTACTTAGGCACCTGTGTGTTGGCGTGCTTGCCATCGAGGAAGGTGGGGTTGAAGGTCTTCATGCCATCAATCATCTGACGATGGCTGTATTTCTTGGCTGCCTCGAGATATTTCTTGTCGCCAAAGATTTTGTAGGCATCGACAAGGGTCTCGTTCATGCCACCATGTTCGGAGCCAAGCACCTGCTGCATCTGATCGTCTGTCAATTTGCTCACCACATTCACGCTCCAGTCGGAAAGCCCACGGAAGAGTTCCTTTGCCAAGGGGCTATTGGCGTAGAGGTAAGCATCGCGAAGACCTGCGAGGACTTTGTGCTGACAATAGAAAGGCACCCAACCGCCAGATCTGCGGAATTGTGTGATGTCTCCAGCATACAAGCCTGTCCAGATGTGATTGAGGGGCTGTCCACCAATGAAGCCTTTCAAGCCCTGGGTGTCGTCCTTGTAGGCATCCTGACAGTCCTTCATGATGTTGAGGCAGTAATCCAGTTTCTCCTTCATCTGGGCTTTCATGTTGGCATCGTGAGAAGCAGCGTAGGCAAGGGCAAGTGCGCTCACATAGTGTCCACCCACATGACCACTCAGGTCAAAGCCTGCATCACCTCCCCAGTTGGGAAAGTTGGGGTGCTTCTCCTCCCATCCGTAATACTTGGAGGAAGCGTCTTTGGATAAGCCTGCCTGACGAATGAATGGGGTCATCAGACGGTCAGCATCGTATTCCAACAGTAGTTTGTCGTTGGTCTCCATCATGGTCTTCATAGGACCATTGAGCAGCGTCACCTCCTCGAGGTCAAAGTGCTGTGGATAAATCTCGCTTTGTGCGGCAACAGGGCTGGAATGGAAAGTGAGTGCCGTTGTTGCCAATGTGATAGATAGAATTTTCTTCAACATAGGTGTTTGAGTATAGTTATTTAATTTGGGCACAAAGGTACGGCTTTTATGGCAAATAGCCTTGCATTTGTGTTACATTATTTATTTTTCACGTAACAAGAGGGAAAAAATATTAACTCCTAACTCCTAACTCCTAACTTATTCGTATCTTTGTGGCGAGATGAAACTTCCGAGTATCTTTAATTGTTCCAACGATATGGCATTGGCTGCCAATGTGCGTCAGTATCTGCCTCCGAAGCGTATTCAGCAGATGGAAGCAGACTTGGCGGACTTGGCACGTGTGTGGGAAAACACACGCTTTGCAGGACCTTGGGGATGGAGCCTCGCCACGAAACAACGTTATAAGCAGATGGGAGTGGCTGAGGAATGTCTGCCCTCAGATGAATGGCTTGCGGAGGTCAGGAGGCTTTCGAGCAGAGAATTTGCCTGCGGATATATCAAGGAGTTGTTGGAGGAATTGAAGGATGAAAGGTTGTTGGGAAGTGAAATGAGGTGGGTTACAGCCCCCCTGCCCCCGAGGGGGGAGGGCTATCGCGGTGCTTATATCTTCAAGTCTCCTTGGTCATCGTCTGGAAGAGGGGTGTTTGTAAGCCCCTCCCCAACCTCCCCCAGAGGGGAGGGGAACCGTCCGGATGGCAACTTCTCCCCCTTGGGGGAGATTGAGAGGGGGCTTCAGCGTTTGCAGGGTTTTCTTTCTTCGCAGGGTGGCTATGTGATGGACAGGTTCTATGAGGATAAGGTGCTGGACTTTGCTATGGAGTTTTTTGTGAATGAGGATGGAAGTGTGGATTTCTTGGGGTATTCGGTGTTCCATGCTGACACGAATGGAACGTATGGATATAATTATGTGGAGAGCCAGGAAGAACTGTTGCAGAGGATAAGCCCCCTCCCAACCTCCCCCAAGGGGGAGGAGAGGCTTTTGGATAGGCTTATTGATTACCACAAAGCACACCTGTCAACTGTCAACTACAGTGGTCCTGTGGGCATTGATATGCTCAAGACTGCTGATGGGCATATTCATCCTTGTCTCGAAATGAATTTCCGCATGAATATGGGCATCTTGGCGTTGCTGTTGCAGGAGCAGTATGGGGCAGGGTGCACGATACAATTAACCCCTCACCGTCCCAATGGTTTTGAGGCATTGGTGGAGAGGGGTAAACTGATGATTGCTTATCGGAAGCAATAATTATTTCTTCTTTTTCTTGGTCTTCTTGCCTGTTGTGGTTTTCTTGGTGCCCTTCACATCACGGTTAATGAGTTGGGGTACATTGATGTGTTTGGGCAGTTCGAAGACAGGCTTCTCTTCTTGTACAGCAGGACTTTCGTTGCCCAAGCGGTCAATGGCTGTGACAGCATAGTGACGCACCTTTTGGGCACGTGCATTGAGTTGCCATTGGGTGTCGCGAAGATTGACAGCAAGAAGATTCTCTGCCTTGGTGACATCTACAGGGTAGGTGTTGGAGCCATAGATGTTGTAGAGGAGATAAGAATGGTTTGATTGGGTGATTTGGGTTGGGGCTTGCCAATGGAGGATGCCCTCTTCATATTTGATGGAAGTGGGGGCTTGGGGTGCGATGGTGTCGCCCATCCAAGTCATGCGAGCGGTGAGGGCAGGATAGGGGAAGAACTCATCGCAGGTGGTGTCGTAGATGCCTTTGCAGTTGTTGGTGAGGAATTCACCACGATAGAAGGCGATGCCACCTATGCCACTGTTACGGGCTGTGTGCATCTCGGCACGTACCTCATTGAGTGTCCAGCGCCCTTCACGTGGGTCAAGGAAATAAATGCCCAATCCTGGCACGATGGGGTGTCCATAGGAGTTCTCTGCCCATTGATAGAGGAAGGGGTAGTAGTTGTTGCCCTGAAAATACATCATGGGGAAGAGCAGGTCTTGGTAGTTCTCCTTCAGCCAATAGACAGGGTCTTGCCATACAGCATTGTAGGCATTCCATCCACCAGCACTGTAACGACTGGTGTCACGATATTTCCCGATAGGTGAACTGCTGAGTTTCACCCAAGGTTTGATGGCTTTGACCACATCGTGAACTCGACGAACAATGCGTGTGATGTTCTCACGTTTCCAGTCTGCTTTGCTCATGCTGGAAGCACGTGGATAGAGGTTCTCATCAGAGAAATTGTAAGTGGATTCAGGGTAACGGATGTAGTCGAGGGAAATGCCATCCACATCATAGTTCTCCACGATTTCCTTGCAGATGCTGGCGATGTATTCTGCAGTCTCGGGTTTGCCGGGAATCATGAACATCTCACCTCCCTTGGCTGTCTTGACCAGTTCGGGACGCTTCTTCACGAGAGAAGCAGAGCCATAGCCTCGTTGCCGTTCCTGAGTGCCGATGGGGATGCACACCACCCACGAATGAAGTTCCATGCCACGTTTGTGGCACTCCTCGATGCAGAATGCCAGCGGGTCATAACCAGGTGATTGCCCTGGCTTACCTGTGAGGCTCAGTTCCCAAGGCTCAATCTTGGAAGGGTAGAGGAGGGCAGCACGTACACGTGTCTGGAAGATGACGGTGTTGATGTTGGCACGTTTGTAGTTGTCGAGAATGCGGATGAGTTCCTGCTTTTGGCGCTCACGGCTGGAGGCATCTGTGGCTTTGATGCGAGGCCAGTCAAGTCCCCCGATGGTGGTGAGCCACACAGCACGGGTTTCACGCAGGGGGTGTTCTTTTTCGTAGAGATATTCGGCACGTTCGTCTCCTGTTTCTTGTGCCATGAGGATTGTTGACAAGAGGGTAAAAAATGCCAACAATAGGAGCGCTTTATGTGGTTTAGTCATTATTAACGTTAAATTTTTTGCAAAGGTAAGTAATTTTCCTTACTTTTGCCGAATATTTGTTTGAATAAAAACTAAAATGGTCACATTTATTGTTTCTTTGTTGCTCCTCGTTTTGGGTTATGTCCTCTATGGAGCATTTGTCGATAAAGTCTTTGGTGCTGACTCGCATCGCCGGACTCCCTGTTATGAATTGGGGGATGGTGTCGATTACATGCCGATGCCGACGTGGAAGGTGTTTCTTATTCAATTTCTGAACATTGCGGGCACAGGTCCTATCTTCGGTGCCATTCAGGGTATCTTGTTTGGTCCTGCTGCTTATTTGTGGATTGTGCTGGGATGTGTCTTGGGTGGAGCCGTGCATGACTACATGTCGGGCATGATCAGTTTGCGCAAGAATGGTGCCAGCCTTCCAGAGATAGTGGGTGATGAACTGGGTTCGACAGCACGTTTTGCCCTTCGCATCATGTCACTGGTGTTGATGATTCTGGTGGGTGCCGTGTTTGTGACCACCCCTGCAGGATTGCTTGCCAACATGGTGGGTGGTGATACGGTGTTGGGAGAGAACCTCTTCTGGGTCATCATCATCTTTGCTTATTATCTCCTTGCCACTTTGCTGCCTATCGATAAGTTGATTGGACGCATCTATCCTGTCTTTGGTATTGCCTTGCTGGTGATGGCACTGGGTCTGGTGTATGGCATTTTTGCCAATCCAGGTGCAATGCCTGAAATCACGGATGCATTCAGCAATCATCATCCTACCAGCACAATGCCTATCTTCCCAGGTTTGTGCATCACGATTGCCTGTGGTGCGGTGAGTGGTTTCCATGCTACTCAGAGCCCGATGATGGCACGATGCCTGAAGAACGAGAAGTATGGTCGTCCCATCTTCTATGGTGCGATGATTACAGAAGGACTGGTGGCACTCATCTGGGCTGCTGCAGCCATCTCATTCGCAAGTTCGTTCGATGTGACGCAGTTTGGCATGACAGGTGATGAAGCACCTTACGAGAAACTTTGGGCAATCATGACGAATGGTGGCACCAGCAACGCAAATCCTGCTGTGCTGGTCAATGTCCTCTGCTCTACATGGCTTGGCAAGGTAGGAGCCGTGTTGGCGATTCTGGGTGTGGTGGCAGCACCTATCACCAGTGGCGATACCGCTTTGCGCAGTGCCCGTCTGATTGCTGCTGACTTCATGCACTACAAGCAGAACAAGATTTACAAGCGTCTGTTGCTTTCTCTGCCTATCTTCGTGATCAGTGGTGTGCTCATGTTCATCGATTTCAGTGTTCTGTGGCGCTACTTTGCATGGTTCAATCAGAGCCTGGCTGTGTTCACGTTGTGGGCCATCACGGTGTGGTTGACGAAGCGCAGTGCCACTGAAGGTACGAAGAAATATGCTCTCTTAGTGGGATTGGTGCCAGCCCTGTGGATGACGATTGTCTGCTCCACCTACATCCTCATCGCTCCTGAAGGTTTCCAACTCCACAACTTCATTGCCTATCTGCTGGGTGGTCTCATCACGTTGGGCGTGCTGGTGTGGTACATCCTGTGGGCTAAAAAGCAGTTTGCATGATGAAGCGTTACGTCTGGCAGCCCATCGCGTTCTTTGCCGTAGGATTCGGATTCTATCTGTACAACGGCATCACATGGAACACATGGCTCACTTATCTGCCTCACATCCTCGGCTATGCAGCCATCTGCGGTGCATTGTCGTGGGCACTCTATAGAAAAGAACAACTACAAAATCATTAGTAATATGAAGAAAATCGCTTTTACACTCATCTTTGCCCTCGTTGGCATCAGCAGTGCATTCGCACAGTTTGAAAAAGGCAAATGGTATCTTGCTGCTACCACTAATGCCGCAGGTATTTCCTACAGCAAGAACGAGAAGGTTGGACTCAACTTCGGTGTGAATGGCGGCTACATGTTTGAAGAAGCATGGATGCTCATCGCTGATATAGGCTTTGACTATCGCCACGAAGACATGCGTTCGCTCTATGCCGGAATGAAGTGCCGTTACCTCATCGAGCAGAATGGACTCTTCCTGCAGGCTGGTGCCAAGTATGTGCATGGTGCACCCAACTACAATGACCTGATGGTGACACCAGAACTCGGCTACTGCTTCTTCCTCAATCGTCACTTGACCATCGAGCCATCTGTCTATTGCGACATCTCCACCAACAAGTTCTCCGAGTACACCAAGATAGGTGCGAGGATTGGTCTTGCATGGTATTTCGAGAACAGCAAGAAGCCTTCTGACTACCTCAAGCGTAAGAAGTAATAACTCCTTCAATTTTCTGACTATGTTAAGCGTAGAAGAACTAAATGACAGGCTCATTGACCTCGCTTTTGCGGAAGATATAGGTGATGGCGACCACACCACGCTTTGTTGCATCCCTGCTGATGCTTATGGCGAGAGCAAGTTACTCATCAAGGAAGAGGGCATCTTTGCTGGCGTGGAGATAGCCAAGGAGGTGTTTCGTCGCTTCGACCCCACCATGGAAGTGGAGGTGTATATTCAGGACGGTGCTCATGTGGAGCCTGGCGACATCGTGATGTCCGTGAAGGGCAAGGAGCAGAGTCTTCTCCAGACAGAACGCCTGATGCTCAATATCTTGCAGCGCATGAGTGGTATCGCCACCATGACTCACAAGTATCAGCAGGCACTCATCGATGCTGGCACCAAGACTCGTGTGCTCGACACTCGTAAGACCACGCCTGGTATGCGTATGCTCGAGAAGGAGGCAGTGAAGATTGGTGGTGGCATGAATCACCGCATTGGACTCTTCGACATGATTCTCCTGAAGGACAACCATATCGACTTCTGTGGAGGTGTACACAATGCCATTTCACGTGCCAAGCAATACTGCAAAGACCACAACAAGGACTTGAAGATTGAGTGTGAGGTGCGCAACTGGAAGGAACTTGAAGAAGCCCTTGCCGAAGGTTGTGACCGCATCATGTTCGACAACTTCACTCCTGAGGACACCGAGAAGGCTGTCAAACTCGTGGCTGGTCGTGCTGAGACAGAATCATCTGGTGGCATCACTTTCGACACCATGATTCCTTATGCCAAGGCAGGTGTTGACTTCATCTCCTTTGGTGCTCTGACACACTCTGTCAAGGGTCTTGACATGAGTTTCAAGGCAGCAGGAAGCGATAAACTCATCATCAAGTAAGATAGATGACCAAACAATAAGAGGGCTGGTGTCCATCACGGATACCAGCCCTCCTTCGTATTGGAAAACAAATAGTGAGTAATATCAGTTGATAAACAACAGTTCGCGGTACTTTGGCAGTGGCCAGAGGTCGTTGTCCACCACTTCTTCGAGTTTGTCGATAGGACGACGGATAGCGAAGAGTGATTCTGCAATCTCGTGGTAGGCAAGAGCCTTCTCACGCTCATCCTCAATCTTGTTGGCAGCCTTGCGGGCATCCACCATGGCAGCGCACTTGGTGCGTACCTCCTCGATGAGTTTGGTCACGCGCTGGAGCAGTGCCAGTTCTGTCTGTGCCATAGACTCGAAGTCCTCTGGATAGAGTGCCTTGAGTTGTGTGACGATGGTGAGCAGACGAGTCTTGTAAGCGAGGGCAGCAGGGATGATGTGGTTCTGAGCCATACGACCCATCACACGTGCCTCGATCTGCACCTTCTTCGTGTAAGTCTCCCATCTCACCTCGTTACGAGCCTTCAATTCAGCCTCGGTGTAAACACCTGTGTTGGTGAACATCTCCACAGAAGCAGGCTTCGTGAACTGGTCGAACATGAGTGGCACACTGATTTCAGTGTCCAAACCGCGACGCTTAGCCTCTTTCTTCCATTCGTCGGTGTAACCGTTGCCATCGAAGCAAACCGTGTCGATGATGCTGGAAATGAGTGGTTTCAGCACGTCCATGAAAGCGATGTTCATTGGCTTTCCTGCAGCGATTTCCTTATCCACAGCAGCCTTGAAAGCGGTGAGTTGCTCAGCAACAGCAGCGTTCAGCGTCGTCATGGCACCAGCGCAGTTTGCACTTGAACCTACAGCACGGAACTCGAAGCGGTTACCTGTGAAGGCGAATGGGCTTGTACGGTTACGGTCGGTGTTGTCGATGAAGATTTCTGGAATCTCGACCAGACCTACAGACTTCTCCTTCTTGCCGGCAATCTCGATAGGTGTGTCAGATGGCACTTCGAGCAACTTGTGCAGCACCTGCGTCATCGTGTGTCCGAGGAACGAAGAGATGATGGCTGGAGGAGCCTCGTTGGCACCCAGACGGTGTGCGTTGGTTGCAGTGGCGATAGAGGCTTTCAACAGGGCGTTGTGCTTCTGTACAGCCACCAGCACATTCACGAAGAATGTCACGAACTGGAGGTTGCCCATCGCATCCTTACCTGGAGCAAGGAGGAGTGTGCCAGTATCTGTGCCGAGTGACCAGTTGTTGTGCTTACCTGAACCGTTGATGCCAGCGAATGGCTTTTCGTGCAGAAGGAGCACAAAGCCGTGCTTGCGGGCAATCTGCTGCATCAGGTTCATCATCATCTGGTTCTGGTCATTCGAGAGGGTCGACTCACCGAAGATAGGGGCCAACTCGAACTGGTTGGGTGCCACCTCGTTATGACGGGTCTTCAATGGAATGCCGTGACGGTAACCTGCAATCTCCACATCCTTCATGAACTCCATCACACGTGATGGGATAGCGCCGAAGTAGTGGTCATCCAACTGCTGGTTCTTTGATGATTCATGTCCCATCAGGGTTCTGCCGGTCAACATCAGGTCGGGACGTGCAGCAAAGAGGTCCTCATCCACGAGGAAGTACTCCTGCTCCCATCCGAGGTAAGAATACACCTTCTTCACCTTCGGGTCGAACATCTGACAGATAGGCACAGCAGCATCGCTCACTGCCTTCAGAGACTTCTTCAATGGAGTCTTGTAGTCGAGGGCTTCACCTGTGTAAGAGATGAACACTGTTGGGATACAGAGCGTGTCGTCCTGAATGAACACAGGAGACGTTGGATCCCATGCTGTGTAACCACGAGCCTCGAAAGTGGCACGGATACCACCACTTGGGAACGAACTTGCATCAGGCTCCTGCTGGATGAGTGACTTACCAGTGAACTCCTCCAACATACCGCCCTTGCCGTCATACTCCATCAGTGAGTCATGCTTCTCGGCAGTACCCTCGGTCAGTGGCTGGAACCAGTGTGTGATATGCGTCACACCATGCTCCATGGCCCAAGTCTTCATGCCGTCAGCCACCTCGTCAGCAATGGCGCGGTCAAGCTGATGTCCGTTGTCGATGCAGTCGATGAGTGCCTCATAAGTCTCTGTGCTCAGATACTTGTGCATCTTCTCGCGGTCAAAAACTAATTCGCCGAAATACTTGGAAGTCCTCTCGGCTGGACTCTCAGCAGGCACAGCCTTCTTCTTGAAAGCATCCTGCACCACGTCAAATCTCAGTTTGCTCATAGTAGTGTCTGTGTTTAAAGATTTATAATTGTTTGTTTTATTGCGTTGGAAATGAAAGTCGCCCAGCGCGTGGGCTGGTTAGTATGCTTGTTCATGCACTCCTTTGACTGCGCGTCCACTTGGGTCATTCATGTTCTTGAATGCCTCGTCCCATTCCAGGGCGATGGCGGTTGAACATGCCACTGATGCCTCCTGGTTCACGCTCTTGGCGGCAGAGGCGCTGGGGAAATGCTCCTCGAAGATGCTGCGGTAGTAGTACTCCTCCTTGCAAAGTGGTGGGTTGATAGGGAAGCGCTCGGCAGCATGTGCCATCTGCTCATCGCTCACAGCCTCGGAAGTAATCTTCTTCAGGGTGTCAATCCACGAATAGCCCACGCCATCGCTGAACTGCTCCTTCTGTCGCCATGCGATGCTCTCAGGCAACATCTCGGCAAATCCTTCGCGCACCACACCCTTCTCGATGGTCTTTCCAGGACACATCTTCAAGGCTGGGTCAATGCTCATGGCAACATCCAGAAACTCCTTGTCAAGGAACGGTACACGTCCTTCGATGCCCCATGCCATCAGTGACTTGTTGGCTCTCAGGCAATCGTAGAAGTGGAGTTTGCCCAGTTTGCGCACTGTCTCCTCATGGAAGGCACGTGCATCGGGAGCCTTGTGGAAGTAGAGGTAACCACCGAAGATCTCGTCAGCACCCTCACCGCTGAGCACCATTTTGATACCCATGCTGCGGATGACCCTCGCCAACAGATACATCGGCGTAGAAGCCCTGACAGTCGTCACATCGTATGTCTCGATATAATAAATCACGTCACGGATGGCATCCAAACCCTCCTGAATCGTGTAGTTCACTTCGTGATGCACCGTACCGATATGCTCAGCCACCTCACGGGCTTTTGCCAAGTCGGGAGCACCCTTCAGACCCACTGCAAACGAGTGCAGTCTTGGCCACCAGGCATCGTGCTCGTCGTTCGTCTCGATACGCTTCGCTGCATAGAGTTTGGCGATGGCAGACACCACCGAACTGTCCAGACCACCCGACAGCAGCACACCGTATGGCACGTCACTCATCAACTGACGCTTCACGGCAGCCATCAGACCGTCCTTCACCATCTGCACAGCCTCCTTGCGGTCACTTGTCGCCCACTTCATGCCGTCATACTTCATCCAGTCACGCTGATACCAACGCTCTATCTTGCCGTCATGCTTGCTCGTGCAATAGTGTCCGGGAGGGAAGGGCTTATATTCGTCGCATTGTCCCTCAAGGGCTTTCAGTTCACTCGCCACATACACCGTGCCGTCCTGATCGTGCCCTATATATAAAGGTATAACGCCGATGGGGTCGCGTGCCACCAGATAGTCATCTGTCTCCGTGTCATAGAGCACAAACGAGAAGATGCCACTGAGTTCGTCCAAAAAATCAATGCCCTTATCCTGATAGAGCGCCAAGATGACCTCACAGTCGCTGCCCGTCTGAAAATCATACTGTCCTGCATACCGACGACGAATGTCCTGATGGTTGTATATCTCGCCATTCACTGCCAGCACCACTTTGCCGTCAGTTGAATACAAGGGCTGTCCACCCGACAGCGGGTCAACAATCGCCAGACGCTCATGCGCCAGCACAGCCTTCTCGCTGCTATACACTCCGCTCCAATCAGGACCGCGATGCCGAATCTTTGCCGACATCTTCAACGCCTGCTCACGTTTCTTCCGAGCATCGCCTTTCGTTTTGAGTATTCCTACAAATCCGCACATATCTTTTTGTTATTATGTTCGTGTTGTGGCAAACAATTTGCTTGTAATTTTTCGATTTCGGTTGCAAAATTACAAACTTTATATTTAATACACAAACATTTTGCAAGAAATTTTTAATTTTTTGTGTTATTTTGTTTGTTTTCCGTGCTTTTCACTATAAAAAAGACAGGAACAAAGTACAAACGCACTTCATTCCTGTCTATTTCTTATATATTATCTGACCATGCCGTGAGGTCACGCGGCAGAGGGTATCATTTGCTGGATGAAATATTGATGCAGATGGTGGTCGGTGGTCAGTTCGGGATGGAAGGCAGTGGCGAGTTGGTGTCCTTGTCGCACTGCCACGATGTGTCCGTCCACTTCCGACAGGATCTCCACGTCGGCAGAGAGGGCGCGGTGGACATAAGGTGCACGGATGAAGGTCATGGGCAGGTGGTCACCGATGCCAGACACTTCGCCTGTGGCGTTGAAACTGCCCAGTTGCCGTCCGTAGGCATTGCGGCACACGTCGATGTCCATGGTGCAGAGTCCTTCACGGGGGTGTCCATCCTCCTGTTTGGCAAGCAGGATGAGTCCTGCACAGGTGCCGAACACGGGCAGCCCCTCGAGAATGGCTTGACGGATAGGGTGGAGGAGTCCCAAACTGCTGAGCAGATGAACCTGGGTGGTCGATTCGCCACCAGGGATGATGAGTGCATCCTTGGGTTGCTGCCAATCGCTCAACTGGCGCACCTCGAAGGTCTCCACACCCAACTCTTGCAACATCTGTTCGTGCTCAATGAATGCCCCTTGCAGGGCAAGTACTGCAATTCTCATACTTCACTGTCTTTTTCTGAAACTTCGCCCAGCGCGTGGGCTGGTTATTTTCCGCGTTCTGCCATCAAAAGTTCGATTTCCTGTTCGTTGATGCCCACCATGGCTTCGCCGAGGTCTTCGGAGAGTTCTGCCAGCAGTTTCGCATCCTGGTAGTTGGTGACTGCCTGCACGATGGCGGCTGCACGTTTCTGGGGATTGCCGCTCTTGAAGATGCCGCTGCCCACGAACACACCTTCGGCTCCGAGTTGCATCATCAGGGCTGCATCGGCAGGGGTTGCCACACCACCGGCAGCGAAGTTCACCACGGGCAGTTTGCCGTTCTCGTGTACATATTTCACCATTTCGTAAGGTGCCTGCAACTGCTTGGCAGCCTCGAAGAGTTCATCTTCGCTCATGCTCACCAGACGACGAATCTCGCTCTGCATCAGTCGCATGTGGCTCACTGCCTGCACCACATCACCCGTGCCTGGCTCACCCTTGGTGCGAATCATCGTGGCACCCTCGGCAATGCGTCGCAGGGCCTCACCCAAGTTCTTCGCACCGCAAACGAAGGGCACGTCGAACTTCGTCTTGTCAATGTGGTAGATGTTGTCGGCAGGGCTGAGCACCTCGCTCTCGTCGATGTAGTCAATCTCGATGGCTTGCAGAATCTGTGCCTCGGCAATATGTCCAATGCGGCACTTTGCCATGACGGGGATGCTCACTGCCTCCTGAATGCCACGAATCATCTTCGGGTCACTCATTCTCGATACACCACCTGCTGCACGGATGTCAGCAGGAATCCTTTCCAATGCCATCACGGCACATGCGCCAGCCTCCTCGGCAATGCGAGCCTGTTCTGGAGTGGTCACGTCCATAATCACGCCACCTTTCAGCATCTGTGCCAACTGGCGATTCAATTCTTGTCTGTTTTCTTTCATGTTTTATTCTTTAATTGTCAACTGTCAATTGTCAACTGTCAACTATGTTTGTATTCGCTGGGTGAAACGCCCTTTTGTTTCTTGAAGTATCGGGAGAGATGTGCCTGGGAAGAGAAGCCGAGTTGGAGGGCTATCTCCTTCAGGGGCTTGTTGGTGGTGGTCAGCAGCAGGGCAATCTCTGTCGTGATGCGCTCGTCGATGATGGCTTTGGGTGAACGCTCGGCAATGCGTCGGGTGACCTGTCCCAGATAGCGCGGACTCACATTGAGTTGTTCCGCATAGAAAGCCACATCTGCATAGCGGTGGAAATAGTGCTCCACAGCGTCGCGGAACTGGTTGTACAACTCTTCGCTGCGGCTGTTCCCCTCGGCATAATCGGCAGGCAACTGCTTCAGATAGGTGCGTGCGTGCAGCATCGCCTCGTCTGTCTCCTCCCCACGGCTCAGGTAGAACGCCACTGCCGATGCCAGTTGGTTGGCAGAACCGTGCCTGCGGGGACCAATGGGCAGGTCGGAGGGTTCCAGCACCACCGTGCAGATGGGTATCAGCAGGCGCTGGATGGCATCATAGACCTTGTCCGACACCAGTTGCTCCCCCTTCGTCGATTTCAGCACAGGCGCATAGACGATGTGGCGTGGCTGATGCTTCTTCAGCACCTCCACCAAGGTCTCCACCACGTCGATGCGGCGCACCAGACCAATCTTCACCACCTGTGGCTGCAAGTCGTTCACGATGGCTTCCACCTGCTGGCGCACCACCGAGGCAGGCAGGTCGTGGAACTCCTGGATACCCAGTGTGTTCTGTACCGTGATGGACGTGACTGCCGATGCCGCCACACCACCCAATTCGCTGATGAAGCGGATGTCTGCCTGCACACCGGAACCTCCCGTGCCGTCACTACCAGTGATTGTGAGTATTGTCGTGCCCATGTCCTTGTTGTTGCTAAAATTCGGGTGCAAAGTTACGCACAAATGCCCACGTGACCAAATCCTGTTCCATTTATGATAAACGAAAGTTCAGTTTGGACAAAAAAAGAAAGGGCTGCACCGCGGTTGGTACAGCCCCTTCGCTGGGTTGGATTATGGACGCAAAGTTAATCCAAAAACCAGATAGGCTTTCTTATATTCCAGTCGTCAGGAACTTCCTTAAGTGGAGATGTGTGATGCCATGTTCGTCCGTCTGGGTGACAAGCGGGGTCATGGAAATGACATACTTGGGGTAGTTGTCTTTAATGGCATTGAGATTGCCAAATTCACGCTTACGGGTGCTTTCATCCGCAATGATGTAAGATGCCTGTACATACACCCTCTGCCCTTCAGGCTTGGTGCACACAAAGTCTATCTCTCCTGCCTGCAACTGTCCCACCTTCACGTCATAACCCAGACGAATCAGATGATGATAGACAATGTTTTCTATCACTTTCTCCATGTCACCCTCACGTGAGCCACCAACAAGGGCATTGCGGATGCCATTATCTTCAAAATAGAACTTGTCGTTGCTTTCAAACAGGCGTTTCCCATGAATGTCGTATCTGTTCACTTTATGGATCATATAGGCATCGCACAGGAACTTGATGTAGTTGATGATGATATTGGAGGTGATGCTTTCTCCTTGTGACTTCATGTATTTGGCTACGCTGTTGGCGGAGATGAGTTTTCCTGCATTGTCTGCAAGAAAGCGCACAAGGTTTTCAAGGAATGGAACATTGCGAATTTTATTGCGCATGATGACATCTTTCAGGAGGACTGTATGATACACGTCCATCTGATATTCCCGCACATCCTGCTCATCAAGCCCCGTCTTTATCAAGCCTGGCAGACCTCCGAACTGGATGTACTTTGCCAATGTGTCATCATGATCCTGCAACTGGTGGAATTCCATGAACTCCTCGTAACTTAAAGCCTGGACATAAATCTCCTTGTAGCGCCCGCCAATCCTGTTGCTCAGATCGCTGCTGAGCATACTGGAGTTGGAGCCCGTGATGATGATCTCGACATCAGGCTCTTCATAATAACTGCGTACACTTTTCTCAAATGCTTCTATCTCTTGGATCTCATCGATAAGGATATAATTCTTTTGGGACTTGTCACGCCTTTCGTCTATATAAGCATTCAAGTCTTGATAAGTTCGGATGGCATCAAATTCATGCTTCTCCTTGTCGATGAAGATGACGTTTGACTGCGCGTCTTCCCTGACCTTTTCATGGAAAAGACGGAGAAGATAACTCTTGCCGACCCGACGCTGACCCGTCAAAATGATGATGGTGTCCTTGCCAAGATATTTCTCAATCTTGTCGAGATAACTTTGTCGTACTATCGTTTTCATGTCTTCTATACTGAATATTTGCCGCAAAGATAATGATTTTATCTCATATAGAAAATAAAATCAAGAAAATTCGTATTTTTATTGAGTATAAACAATAAAAATCGCCAAAAAGTTGGGTTCACTTCACAGTTGACCCCCTCTTTTTGTTAGTTGACCTTCGGTCTTACTCCTCC
>JBGUGM010000166.1:0-3130 GCA_045111535.1 Bacteroidaceae bacterium | reverse complement strand
ACAACTGAAATTAGGATAGAACGATGAAGAAAGTCATTTACATACTCTTAGCCTTTTTGTACATAGGTGTCGATGAGTCCCGTGCTCAGTCCATGACCTACAATCACGATTCCTCCAAGCAGGGACAGATTCAGGTCATGGAACTGGGTGCTGGCAACCTTACCCCTGAATTGTACTACACGGTTACCCATAGGAGCTACAAGAATGGGGCCAAGGCACCTACATCTGTAAAGAACACCTTGCGTCTTGCTGCTAACACAGCATCCATTCCACAGGTGGAGTATGCAGACACCATACAGGCAGATCTTGAAGGACGTGCCAAGATAGAAGCTCTGAACATCGCTGACAGGCAGGTCGATTTGGCTTGGGTCACCGAAGGAAGTAAGATTGAGAGCAAGCTTCTTGCTTTTAAGAACAATATTAACTACCTCAATGGCAAGGCCAAGGCCGCTGAGATAACAGGCTGGACGGAGTATGGTCAGATGTACGACTTTGCCATCAAAACCACGCGTAACGCCTATATGCCCAACAGTGAGCGTCAGAAGCAGTACATCGCCATCTACGATGAGATAGTCAAGAGCAACGACAATCTTCTGTTACGGGTGCGTTTCCTGACCACCAAGAACCAGGCTGACCATCTTGTTCAGGCTATGGCACGCTTCCAGCACCGTGTCGGGGAGAATGCCACCGCAGGTTATAACCGCTGGCGTGATGCGGCCAATGAAGGTAGCGCACAGCATACATCAAACAACAATCCATAAACAAGAAGACCGATGGGAAATGACAGTACAGCAGTAGATTTCGGCATTAACCTCCTCGAAGAAGAGATTGATGACGTGATATTCAGAACCAACGAGTTCCTGACGGATGCCACTTTTACAGGCGGTCAGGGGCCTTTCTGGTGGATTCTCCAGATGTCGATGGCATTGGCAGGACTTTTTGCCATCATCGTCTGTGCGCACATGGCCTATAAGATGATGGTCAAGCGTGAACCTCTGGACGTGATGAAGCTGTTCAAGCCTTTGGTGGTGAGCATTGTCCTTTGTTGGTGGTACCCACCTTCAGACACTGGCATAGCAGGTGGCAGCAGCACCTGGTGCGCTCTTGACTTCCTCAGTTACATTCCTAATGCCATAGGCA
Organism: Bacteroidaceae bacterium; assembly: GCA_045111535.1. Lineage (GTDB taxonomy): Bacteria > Bacteroidota > Bacteroidia > Bacteroidales > Bacteroidaceae > Minthosoma. Next base: position 1,990 of record JBGUGM010000166.1, on the reverse strand, counting down.
GCTATACCCATGACCTCTATGAGGCAGAGGCGGCGCAGGTGGAGGATAGGATGCAGGATGTGCAGCAGCTGATGTACCAGCTTGGCGATCAAGCCGCAGACCCCATGTCCACCATCAAGGCAGCCAGTAATGCCGTCAGTGCCTTGCTTACCCAAAGCAGTGTGCAGGATGTCACCGATGCGGATGCCGCTGCCGAGGATGAGAAGAACATCGTCAAGGCCGAGATGACCAGTACGACTGCAGGACTTGTGATGCTTGCTGACAAGATTATCATGCTGATAGCGTTAATCACCTTCCGAATAGGCTGGTGGGGAACTATCTATTGTCAGCAGATCCTCTTGGGTATGCTAACCATCTTCGGTCCTATACAGTGGGCGTTCTCCTTGTTGCCGAAGTGGGAAGGGGCATGGGCGAAATGGATTATCAGGTATCTCACCGTCCATTTCTATGGAGCCATGCTTTACTTCGTGGGCTTCTATGTCCTGTTGCTTTTTGATATTGTCATCAACATACAGTATAACGACCTTGCAGCGGTCACGGCCTCGGATGAAACGGTTGTCAACTATCTGCAGAATGCCTTCTTCTCTGCCGGTTATCTGATGGCTGCCAGTGTGGTTGCCCTGAAGTGTCTGAATCTTGTTCCAGACCTTGCAGCATGGATGATACCAGAAGGTGACACGGCCTTCTCGACACGTAGCTTCGGTGAGGGTGTCGCCACCTCCATGCGCCAGTCTGCTGGACGTTTAGTGGGAGTTTAATAAAACATATAAAACGCAATGGTTATCAAGAATTTAGAAAACAAGATTAAACTTGTCCTGATACTGTGCAGCCTCTTTCTCGTAGGCTGTGTGGTTATCTCCCTGGGCAGTATCTGGACGGCCAAAGGAATGGTCAGTGATGCTCATCAGAAAGTGTATGTGTTGGACGGTAACGTTCCGATTCTCGTCAACCGCAGTACGATGGAAGAGACCCTTGATGTGGAGGCAAAGAGCCATGTCGAGATGTTCCATCATTACTTCTTCACGCTTGCCCCTGATGACAAGTATATCAAGTACACAATGGAGAAGGCCATGTACCTTATTGACGAGACTGGTCTTGCCCAGTACAATGCCTTGAAGGAAAAGGGATTCTATGGCAATATCATGGGTACGAGTGCCGTCTTCAGCATCTTTTGTGACAGCATCCGTTTCAGCAAGGAAAACATGTCATTCACATATTATGGTCGTCAGCGCATCGAGCGTAGGACATCTGTGCTGATGCGTGAATTGGTGACGGAGGGCTTCTTGAAACGTGTGCCTCGAACCGAGAATAATCCACATGGCTTGCTCATCGTCAACTGGCGCACAATCCTGAACAAAGACCTGGAACAGCGCACGAAGTCAAACTATTAAAAGATATACATTATGGGATTCAAGAAAATTCTGTTCGGGGAAAAGGTTCCTGATAAGGATGACCCGAATTACAAGGAGAGATACGAGAGGGATGTAGCGGCAGGAAAGAGTTTTGCCCATGCCTTGCACCTTGACAAAGGAGCCGCCTGTGTCCAGCGTTTTGCCTCCAGGCACACCAAGCTCTTTCTGGCCATCATCTTCGCTTTCGTGCTGTTCAGTGTAGGTCTGAGCCTTTACCGTATGACGCAGGCCGTTACGTACCGTCCTCAACCATCCAGTGCCGTCGAGCGACAGGAGCAGGAACTGCATTTCAAGCGTCATCATGCGCCCAAAGAGCCTGAAATGAAAGAGAGGAAAGACATCAATAGTTATACACCACATCAGATAGACGAATATGAAGCTTTCAGAAAAGATTAACTTCCGGCAGCCCAAGTACATGCTTCCTGCCATCCTGTATATCCCCATCCTGTTTTTGGGCTTCTTTGTCATTCGGCTATTTGGTACGGAGAAGGTAGAGGTCGACAAGTCCAACCTGGAAACCACCGAGTTTATCAATGACAAACTGCCTGATGCCAACATCAAGGGCGACGGCATTGGTG
>JBGUGM010000165.1:0-15296 GCA_045111535.1 Bacteroidaceae bacterium | reverse complement strand
CTCGTCCCTATGGTAAAATATAGCAGGGTGCATGCATCAGGTTTAGGTTTGGAATATTCTTTTGCGGGTTATCCGGCTCGTTCACCTCTGATTGAAAAGTTGTGTGGAGTGGAGGAGAACTATAAGCACAGCAAACATACACTCTATATCTCTGCACATCATGAGGTGTCATATAAGCAACTTTCTCTGGCTATGTCAATAGGAACTTACTTGTTCCGTCAGCATGGATGGGTGGGTGACCTTTACGAGCCGTCTTTGGTGGAGACTGTGGGTATCCGATATTATCCGAAGTTCTTCAAACCCTTCTATATTGGATATAACGTGAAAGCCAATTTGGGTAAGGCTTATGACATGGAAGTGAAAGTGGGTCTCCATGCAGGCCATTGGCGACTGAAGAAGAAAAAGAAATAGTAAAGGGGATGAGTTAACTCACCCCCTTTATTTGTGCAATTTAGGAAGTCTGAGGTTTATGCCTCTGCAGGTGCTTCCGTAACTTCTTCTGCAGGAGCCTCTACTTCAGCAGGCGCTTCTGCCTCTGCCTGAGCGGCAAGAGCAGCAGCCTTCTTCTCTGCGATTTTAGCAGCGAGAGCCTCATTGGCTTTCTTCTCAGCAGCAAGACGTGCCTTTTTCTCTGCAGCCTTATCAGCAGCATCCTTGTCAGCAGCCTTCTGTGCCTTAGCCTCTTTGTCTTTCTTCCAAGCCTCAAACTTGCTTTCAGCAGCAGCCTCATCGAATGCGCCCTTCTTCACACCACCGAGGAGGTGCTTCTTCAGGTAAACGCCTTCTTTTGAAAGAATGTTGCGAACGGTGTCAGTAGGCTGAGCACCAACGAGCACCCAGTGGAGTGCACGCTCAAAGTTCAAATCAATTGTTGCAGGATTGGTGTTTGGATTGTAAGTACCAATCTTCTCGATGAAGCGACCATCACGTGGTGCCTGTGCATTAGCAATCACGATGCTGTAGAAAGCGTAGTTCTTACGACCGTGACGCTGCAAACGAATTCTTGTTGCCATTTTGCAATAAAAATGTTTAATTATTAATGATTATGTCGCCAACTCGTGACGACGTGAACTCTGTCATCAACTCGTAATGACGGTGCAAAGTTACGGCTTTTTCTTTCAATTTCCACTAAAAATCGAAAACTTTTCACTTTTTCTTGTGTTTTTTCTGTTTTTCTTTTCGTGATAGGATTTAATTTAGTACTTTTGCCATGTTAAGTTGTAATCTGTACTTTGCATTTTGCTACTATAAATTGACATGTTGTGTCAAAAGTATAGAAAGTGCGGTCATCATGAAAGAGACGATAGAGCATCAAGGAGTGATAGAGTCAGTGGAGGACCGCCATGTGAAGGTGAACATACTTCAAGTGGCGGCATGTAGTGGGTGTAAGGCACGCTCACTTTGTGCATCGAGCGAGAGTAAGGAGAAAATCATTGATGTGTATGAGGATGATGCTGTGATGAAGTATAAGATAGGGGAGGAGGTGAAGGTGTGTGGTGCTTTGAGCATGGGAAAGCAGGCTGTACGTCTGGCATTTGGTGTGCCGGTGGTGTTGATTGTGGTGTGGATGTTGGTGGCGATGGTGTGGTTGAAACTGGGAGAACTGACCTCTGTGAGTATCCTTGCAGTCCTCCTTGCGGTGTACTTCTACATATTATATTTAAATAAGGAAAGAATGGCAAAACAGTTTGCGTTCTGGATAGAGAAACAATCAAAATAAACTAAATAACATTTTATGGATTTTCAAGTCATTCTTATTGCTGTAGCGGCTTTGGCAATCTTGGGCTTTGTCCTTGCATTGTTGCTATTTGTGGTGTCAAAGCGGTTTGCAGTGAAGGAAGATCCCCGAATCGGTCAAGTGCTTGAAGTGCTGCCGGGCGCCAACTGTGGCGGTTGCGGCTTTCCTGGTTGTGGCGGTATGGCTGCTGCTTGTGTGAAGGCTGCCGATGCAGGCTCGCTCGAAGGACTCAATTGTCCTGTGGGTGGTGCTGAGTGCATGGAGCAGGTAGCGGGAATCTTAGGTATGGAAGTTGCTGCGGCTGCTCCCAAATTGGCTATTGTTCGATGCAACGGAACGTGTGAGAAACGTCCTCATGTGCGTGCTTACGATGGTGTAATGAGTTGCCGTGTGGCAAACACCACCTGTATGGGTGAAACACAGTGTTCTTACGGCTGTCTGGGTTGTGGTGACTGTGTGGCTGCTTGTCAGTTTGATGCACTCCACATGAATTCTGAGACGGGGCTGCCAGAGGTGGATGCCGAGAAATGTACGGCTTGTGGTGCTTGTCAGAAGACTTGTCCACGTGGCATTATGGAAGTGCGCAACGTGAGTGGTGCCAACAAGGATGCTTTCGTGGTCACTTGTATGAATATGGACAAGGGGGCTGAAGCGATGAAGATTTGTGCCAGTTCTTGTATTGCCTGCAAGAAGTGCCAAAACGCTTGTGGTAGCGATGCCGTGCATGTGGGCAACAATGTCGCTTACATCAATCCAGAGGCATGTGTGCTCTGTGGTGCTTGCTTCGAAGCATGTCCTCGTGGTGCCATTGCTTCTGTTAGCATCAAGGGCGTGGAGCGCAGAGATACGCACAATCAAATTCCTGGTGCTGCCAAGCCAGCAGCAAAGGCTGCTTTGGCTGCTTCGGGCTCTCCTGCTTCATCTGAGACTCCTGCTAAGCCTACGAAGGAATGGAAACCCATTGAGGTGAAGTATGATGCTCCGCTCATGCCGAGTCAGCAGATTCTCCTCGCAGGTCCTAAGGATATCAGTAATCCTGCTCCTGCTACAAAAGAAGTTCAATTCGAAGATAAGCGTACTGACGCTCCACTTCCACCAAGCCAGTTGATTCTGCTTGGCCTTAAATAAAGGAGGATACAAATGAAGACATTTAGAATAGGTGGTGTTCATCCGGCAGAGAACAAATTGTCTGCTGCTGAACCAATCAAAGTGGCAGAGTTGCCAAAGGTGGCTGTGTTCCCCATGGGACAGCACATCGGTGCACCGGCTCTTCCATGTGTGCAGAAGGGTGACAAGGTGAAGGTGGGTACGCAGATTGGCAAGCCGATGGAGAAGGCGTTGTCAACATCTATCTTCTCGTCTGTCAGCGGTACCGTGCTGAAAGTAGATACAGTGGTGGATGCTAGTGGTTACAAGAAGCCTGCTGTCTATATCACGGTGGAAGGCGATGAATGGGAAGAGAGCATTGACCGCAGTGACAAGCTCGTGACATTGGATGACAAACCCGAACTCACTCCCGAAGAGATTATAGAAAAGGTGAAGAATGCCGGCATCGTCGGTATGGGTGGTGCTTGCTTCCCAACTCATGTGAAACTCATGCCTCCTCCACAGTTCAAGCCCGAGTGGGTGATTATCAACGCAGTGGAGTGTGAGCCATACCTCACTGCCGACCATCGTTTGATGCTCGAAAAGGCTGACGAAGTGCTTGTTGGTGTGGAATTATTGATGAAGGCTGCCAAAGTGACGAAGGGTTTCATCGGCATTGAGGAGAACAAGCCTGATGCTATCAAGTTGATGACTGAGAAATGTGCTGCTCAGCATCCGAACATCGAGGTGGTTCCTCTGAAGACCAAATATCCACAGGGTGGTGAGAAGCAACTCATTGATGCTGTGGTGCGTCGTCAAGTGCCTGCACCTCCAGCATTGCCTGTATCAGTGGGTGCTATCATCCAGAACGTAGGTACAGCCTTCGCCGTCTATGAGGCTGTGATGAAGAACAAACCTCTGTTTGAGCGCATCGTCACGGTGACAGGTAAGGAACTCAAACAACCCAGCAACTTCCTCACTCGTATGGGTACACCAATGAGTCAGTTGATTGAGGCTTGTGGCGGTCTGCCCGATGGAGAAGTGAAAGTGATAGGTGGCGGTCCGATGATGGGTAAGGCTTTAGTTAACACCGATGTGCCTATCTGCAAAGGTTCTTCTGGTGTACTGATCATGAGCGGTAAGGATGTGCGTCGTGGTGAGCCACAGCCCTGCATCCGTTGTGCTAAGTGCGTAAGTGCCTGTCCGATGGGGCTTGAACCATATCTCTTGGCTACTTGTTCCGAAAAGAAGATGTGGGATAAGGTGGAGGCAGAGGACATCACGAGTTGCATAGAGTGTGGCTCCTGCCAGTTTACCTGCCCATCGAAGCGCCCATTGCTTGACCTCATCCGTATGGGTAAAACAACTGTAATGACTAATATCCGTGCTCGTCAGATGGCGGCAAATAAATAAAGAATTATGGCTAATCAATTAGTAGTATCACTATCACCTCACGTGCATGGCGGTGACTCCGTGAAGAAGAACATGTATTGGGTCTGCATAGCCCTCGTTCCTGCTCTTCTCTGTTCGTTCATCAGTTTCGGTGTAGGTGCTATCATAACCACATCCATTTCGGTGGCATCGTGTGTGTTCTTCGAGTGGGCTATTAACAAGTTCATGCTGAAGAATCCTAAGTGTACCGTTTGCGATGGCTCTGCCATCCTCACGGGCATCCTGTTGGCATTCAACATGCCCAGTAACATTCAACCCTGGATTATCATTGTAGGTGCGCTCTTTGCCATTGGTGTGGTGAAGATGACCTTCGGTGGCTTGGGTTGCAACCTCTTCAATCCAGCCCTTGCAGGTCGTGCTTTCCTGCTCATTTCTTTCCCTGTGGATATGACCACTTGGCCTGTTCCAGGTCAGGGCTTTGGTACGTATCTTGATGCAACGACAGGTGCAACACCTCTCTCCATCATGAAAGCTGCCTTCAAGAGTGGCAATCCCGAGATGCTGAACGAACTTCCATCCTTCCAGGATATGCTCCTCGGCAATACGGGTGGTTGTCTTGGTGAGGTATGTGCAGCAGAACTCATACTTGGCTTCATCATCCTGTTGGTGAAGAAGGTCATCACTTGGCACATTCCTGTGAGCATCCTTGTGACAGTGGCTGTATTTTCTGGTCTGCTCAATCTTGCTGATCCCGTTTATGCCAATCCGTTGGCTGAACTGATGAGTGGCGGTCTTCTGCTCGGTGCCATTTTTATGGCTACAGACTATGTGACCTCTCCAATGAGCAAGAATGGACAACTCATCTATGGTGTGGCAATTGGTGCACTCACGGTTATCATCCGTGCTTACGGTGCTTATCCAGAGGGTATGTCATTTGCCATCCTTATCATGAATGCCTTCGTGCCACTCATTAACAATAAGTTCAAACCTAAGCGTTTTGGCGAAGTGCCAGCAAAGAAGTAAAGGAGGGTAGCGTATGAAAAAGTTAAAGTCTTCATTAACGAATATGTTGGTGGTGCTCACTGTCATCACCATCGTGGCTGCAGGTGTATTGGCATCGGTCAACGCTGTCACTGCTCCTCAGATAGAGAAAATCAACGCTGAAAATCTTGCTGCTGGCATCAAAGCCGTAATGGGTAGCGACGACATCAAGGTGTCAGAGCCTTGGGAGGTGGATGCCTTCACTGCTTACGACATCAACGATAAGCAGGGCAATCTGCTGGGTAAGGCTGTCGTGACCACAGAGAATGGTTTTGGCGGTCCACTCAAGGTGCTTGTTGGTTTCAACACCGAGGGTGATATCCTTGGCTACACCATGCTCGAACACGCTGAGACTCCAGGTCTTGGTGCTAAGGCAGGGGAGTGGTTCCAAGATAAGATTATCGGTATGAATCCAGGTACCAACAACTTCACGGTCAGCAAGGACGGTGGTGAAGTGGATGCCATCACAGCCTCCACCATTACCAGTCGCGCCTTCCTCCGTGCTATTCAGAATGCCTACGACAAGATTATCGCAGGTCAGGATGTAACCTCTGGTGCCTCCCAACAGGCTTCTGCTGCTGATATGGGAACTCCCGAAGTGATTGAATAACCCTCAAAAGAAAGGAACAGAAATTATGAATAACTTCAAAGTATTGGTGAATGGTATCATCAAGGAGAATCCTACGTTCGTCCTTCTTTTGGGTATGTGTCCAACCCTCGGTACCACTTCTTCTGCCATCAACGGCATGTCGATGGGTCTTGCCACCATGTGCGTGCTCATCCTCTCCAACTTGATTATTGCCAGTATCAAGAAACTCATCCCTGATGCTGTGCGCATCCCATCTTACATCGTGGTCATCGCTAGTCTTGTGACGGTGCTTCAGATGGTCATCAAGGCGTATGCTCCCGACATCGACAAGAGCCTTGGACTCTTCATCCCGCTCATCGTGGTGAACTGCATCATCCTTGGTCGTGCTGAGTCCTTCGCTGCCAAGAACGGCCCCATTGCCTCCATCTTCGACGGTATTGGCATCGGCATCGGCTTCACCATCGCCCTCACATGTCTGGGTGCTGTGCGTGAACTTCTCGGCACAGGTGCCATCTTCGGCTGCACCCTGTGGGGTGAGGACTATGGTATGCTCATGTTCGTGTTGGCACCTGGTGCCTTTCTCGCATTGGGCTACCTCATCGTATTGTTCAACAAGATTACAAAGAAAGCATAAGGAGGACAGATTATGGATTATGTATTAAGTCTTATTCTTATCATCATTGTTGCCATCTTCGTCAATAACGTCGTCTTGGCACAGTTCCTTGGCATCTGTCCGTTTCTTGGTGTGTCCAAGAAGGTGGACACCGCATCAGGCATGGGTATGGCTGTGACTGCCGTTTTAGTGGTTGCCACCATCGTGACCTACCTCTTGCAAGTGTATGTGCTCAATGCCTTTGACCTTCAATATCTCCAGACTATCGCGTTCATCCTTGTCATTGCAGCCTTGGTGCAGATGATTGAGATTATTCTCAAAAAGACCATGCCCGCTCTCTATCAGGCGCTGGGTGTGTTCCTCCCTCTCATCACTACCAACTGTTGCATCCTTGGTGTTGCCATCCTTGTCATCCAGAAGGACTATGACCTGCTCGAAGGCATCGTTTATGCTCTCTCCACTGGTATTGGCTTCCTCCTCGCCATGGTGCTCTTCGCAGGACTCCGTGAGCAACTCGACTTGGTAGATGTGCCAAAGGCTTTCCGAGGTGTGCCTATCGCTCTTGTCACGGCTTCTCTTCTTGCTATGGCATTCATGGGCTTCAGTGGTGTGGATGGTGGTTTGAAGATTCTCTTTGGATTGTAAAAAACAAGAAATGAGCAAAGATTTTTGGCTATTTCTCCCAAAAGCGCTACCTTTGCACAATTATTTTGTTTTTTAACAGTAAAAACTTTATATCTTTGAGATATGCCTAAGATATCCATACGAGGAACGGAGATGCCGAGTTCGCCTATCCGCAAACTGGCACCACTGGCAGAAGATGCAAAAAAGCGGGGCGTGAAGGTCTATCACCTGAACATTGGACAGCCTGACTTGCCCACACCACAGGTGGCACTGGATGCCATCAAGAACATTGACCGTAAGATACTGGAATATAGCCCTTCTCAGGGTTATCGCAGTTATCGTGAGAAGTTGGTGAATTACTATGCGAAGTACGACATCAACTTGACAGCAGATGACATCATCATTACCAGTGGTGGTTCGGAGGCGGTGCTCTTCTCGTTCTTGGCTTGCTTGAATCCTGGCGATGAAATCATTGTGCCAGAACCTGCTTATGCGAACTATATGGCATTCGCCATCTCAGCAGGTGCTGTCATTCGTACCATTGCCACGACCATTGATGAGGGTTTCTCTCTCCCGAAGGTGGAGAAGTTTGAGGAACTCATCAATGAGCGTACACGTGCCATCCTCATCTGTAACCCCAACAACCCGACGGGTTATCTCTATACACGTCGTGAGATGAACCAGATTCGTGATCTCGTGAAGAAGTACGACCTCTATCTCTTCTCCGATGAAGTATATCGCGAGTTCATCTATACAGGCTCCCCTTACATTTCTGCTTGTCACCTCGAAGGCATTGAGCAGAACGTGGTGCTGATTGACTCTGTGTCGAAGCGTTACAGCGAGTGCGGCATCCGTATTGGTGCGCTCATCACGAAGAATGAGGAGATTCGCAAGGCGGTGATGAAGTTCTGCCAGGCTCGTCTTTCTCCTCCACTCATCGGACAGATTGCTGCAGAAGCAAGTTTAGATGCACCAGAGGAATACAGCCGTGACATCTACGATGAATACGTGGAGCGACGCAAATGCCTGATTGATGGACTGAACCGCATCCCAGGTGTTTATTCGCCCATCCCAATGGGTGCATTCTATACGGTAGCACGTCTGCCAGTGGATGACTGCGAGAAGTTCTGTGCATGGTGTCTTTCCGACTTCAATTATGAGGGTGAGACGGTGATGATGGCGCCTGCGGCTGGTTTCTACACAACACCAGGGGCAGGAAAGAATGAGGTTCGTATTGCTTACGTGCTGAAGAAGGAAGATCTCGTAAGGGCACTCTTCGTGTTGAGGAAGGCATTGGAAGCATATCCAGGCAGAGTGCAGGAATAGAATAGAGGAATAGAAGTGTGAACTTCGAACTTTTCATAGCAAAGCGCATTTATGCAGATAAGGCAGAGGACGGGGAACGATTTTCCCGTCCTGCCATTCGTATAGCGATGTTGGGTGTCGCCATTGGTGTGGCAGTCATGCTGATCAGCCTTGCTGTCGTACTGGGCTTCAAACATGAGGTGAGTTCTAAGGTCATTGGTTTTGGCAGCCACATTCAGGTATTGAGTCTGACACAGAACCAAAACTACGAGATGATGCCTGTGCTGACTAACGACACCTTGATTCGTAAGGTGAAGAAGGTGCAGGGTGTGGGACGTATTCAGAAGTTTGCCACGAAGATTGGCATTCTGAAGACAGAGGAGAACTTTCGGGGATTGACGTTCAAGGGAGTGGGAGAGGATTACGACTTTTCATTCTTCCAGTCATGCTTGAAAGATGGAAAGATGCCGAAGTTCTCTTCGAAGGAAGCCACCAACGAGATACTTCTTTCGCAGAAGGTGGCAGGTGACCTCGGCGTGAAAGTGGGCGACAAGATCTTCGCCTATTTCATGGGAGAGGAATCTATGCGGGCACGTCGCTTCAAGGTGGCGGGCATCTTTGCCACCAATATGAACGACTACGACAAAAACTATGTCATCACCGACATCTACACCGTTCGTAAACTGAATGGTTGGGATGAAGAGATGTCGTCGGGATTGGAGGTGACGGTGAATGATTTCGATAGGGTGGAGGAGTTGACAAGTAAACTTCAGTTCATTCACAAGAACACAGACCGCAATGGTGTGACTTATGGTGTGTTTAGCATTAAGGACATTGCGGCACACACCTTTGCATGGTTGTCAGTGTTGGATATGAATGTGGTGATGATTCTGGTGCTGATGATTCTCGTGAGTGCTTTCACGGTGGTGAGTGGCTTGCTTATCATCATGTTGGAGCGCATCAATATGATTGGCACGCTGAAAGTGTTGGGTGCGACGAACGTGTCAGTGCGGAAGATATTCATCCAGTTCAGCATCATGTTGGTGGGGCAGGGTTTGCTTTGGGGCAATGTGTTTGGCTTGCTCCTGTGCTGGATTCAGCAGCAGTTCCACCTCATTTCGTTGGATGCCTCCGTCTATTACATCGACTCCGTGCCGATTCAGTTCAATTGGTGGCTCATCTTGAGCATCAATGTGGCAACGCTCCTCATATCCACCCTTGTCATCTGGGGCAGTTCCCATCTCATCAGCATAGGGAAACCCTCAGAAACGATGAGGTATGAATAAGAAAACAAAAATAACACATTATATATATTATGGAATTAGCAAAAAATTATAACCCTTCCGAAGTGGAGGGAAAATGGTACCAGTATTGGCTGGATCATAAACTCTTTGCCAGTAAGCCCGACAGTCGTGAGTCTTACACGATTGTGATTCCGCCACCCAACGTGACGGGTGTGCTCCACATGGGTCACATGCTCAACAATACCATTCAGGACATCCTCATCCGTAAGGCCCGTATTGACGGCAAGAATGCTTGCTGGGTGCCTGGCACTGACCATGCTTCTATTGCTACGGAGGCAAAGGTGGTGAACCGTCTGGCTGAGCAGGGCATCAAGAAGCGTGACCTGACGCGCGAGGAGTTCCTGAAGCATGCATGGGCATGGACAGACGAGCACGGTGGCATCATCCTGAAGCAGTTGCGCCATCTGGGTGCTTCGTGCGACTGGGACAGAACAGCGTTCACAATGGACGAGAAGCGCAGCGAGAGTGTGCTGAAGGTGTTTGTTGACCTCTACAAGAAGGGACTCATCTATCGCGGTCTCCGCATGGTGAACTGGGATCCGAAGGCACAGACGGTGCTTTCGACAGAGGAGGTGATTTACCGTGATGAGAAGAGCCACCTCTTCCACTTGAAGTATTATGTGGCAGACCCTGAAAACCTCCAGTCAATAGGTGGTAAGGTGTCTATTGACACGTTGGAGAAGGAAGGCAATATCATTCATAAGGATGCTAAGGGCTACTACGCAGTGGTGGCAACCACGCGTCCTGAAACCATCATGGGTGATACGGCTATGTGTATCAACCCCAAAGACCCGAAGAACCAGTGGTTGCGTGGTCATAAGGTGATTGTGCCATTGGTGAACCGTGTCATCCCTGTCATCGAAGACCGCTATGTGGACATCGAGTTTGGTACGGGCTGTCTGAAGGTCACTCCTGCTCACGACGTGAACGACTACGCATTGGGTAAGGCACATAACCTCGAGACCATCGACATCTTCAATCCCGATGGCACGCTCTCCGAAGAGGCTGGATTGTATGTGGGTATGGATCGTATGGAGGTGCGCAAGCAGATTGCCATTGACTTGAAAGAAGCAGGTCTGATGGAGAAGGTCGAGGATTACGACAACAAGGTGGGCTATTCAGAGCGTAACCAAGACACCGCTGTGGAGCCTCGTCTCTGCAAGCAGTGGTTCCTCTCCATGAAGCACTTTGCCGACATCGCTTTGCCACCTGTGCTCGAAGGTAAGATTAAGTTCTATCCCACCAAATATGTGACCACATATCGTAATTGGCTCGAAAACATTCAGGACTGGTGCATCAGTCGTCAGTTGTGGTGGGGACACCGTATCCCTGCTTACTTCCTCCCAACTGCTGAAGATGAGGAAGAGAAGTATGTGGTGGCACTTACTGCTGAAGAAGCATTGGAAGAGGCTAAGAAGATTCCTGGTTATGAGAACATCACCATTGACCAGTTGCGTCACGACGAAGATGCCCTCGACACATGGTTCTCTTCATGGCTCTGGCCTATCTCCCTCTTCGATGGCATCAACAATCCTGGCAATGAGGAAATCAAATATTATTATCCTACGAATGACCTCGTAACGGGACCTGACATCATCTTCTTCTGGGTGGCTCGTATGATTATGGCTGGTGAGGAGTATCTGAAGGATGTGCCTTTCCGCAATGTTTACTTCACGGGTATTGTACGCGATAAATTGGGACGCAAGATGTCCAAGTCACTCGGCAACTCTCCTGACCCCATTGGCTTGATTGAGAAGTATGGTGCTGATGGTGTGCGTATGGGTATGCTCCTCTCTGCTCCTGCAGGTAACGACATCCTCTTCGACGAGCAACTTTGCCAGCAGGGTGCTGCTTTCTGCAACAAGATTTGGAATGCTTTCCGACTCGTGCAGGGTTGGCAGGTGTCTGACTCTTTGGCACAGCCCGAAGAGAACAAGAAGACCATTGCTTGGATGGAGGCAACCATCAAGAAGGCATTGGTTGAAATCAATGACCTCTATACACGCTATCGTCTCAACGAGGCACTCATGGCAGTCTTCAAACTCTTCACCGACGAGTTCTCTGGCTGGTACCTCGAGATGATCAAGCCTGCTTATCAAGCACCGATTGATGCTGCTACCTACAAGGCTACGCTCAATTTCTTTGAGCAGTTGATGAAGATGATTCATCCATTCATGCCATTCATCACCGAGGAACTCTACCAGCATATCGCAGAGCGTAAGGACGGTGAGAGCATCATGGTGGACACCCTCATTCTCGATGCACCTACCGAGGAAGATGCTCGTCTCATCGCTCAGTATGAAGAGGCAAAGCAAGTCATCTCAGGTGTTCGTGCCGTTCGTCAAAGCAAGAACATTGCACCCCGTGAGCCACTGACACTCGAAGTGGTGCTTGCTGCTGATGACCAGAATGTGACGAAGGATCCTGCGCTTGGCTCCATTATCAAGAAGATGGCTTCTTTGGCAGACATCCAGTATGTGCAGACCAAGAGCGATGGTACTTCCACTTTCCTGATTGGCACTACCGAATATGCTGTGCAACTTGGCAACCTCATCGACACTGAGGCAGAAATCGCCAAGATGGAGGCAGAGTTGAAGCACCTGCAAGGCTTCCTTATCGGAGTGCAGAAGAAACTCAGCAACGAGCGCTTCGTAGCCAACGCACCTGCTCAAGTGGTGGAACTCGAACGCAAGAAGCAGAGTGATGCAGAAACCAAGATTGCGGCTCTCACTGAGAACCTTGCAAAATTGAAGAAATAAAAAATAAGGAGTGGACAGATGTTCACTCCTTATTTATTTTTATTTTTACTTTCACTTGAGTTCATTCACCAGATTCACGTCATTCGGATTCTTGATCCTCACGCTTTGAGCCTTACCCGTCAGTTTCATCTTTTGTGTGCCATCATTGATGACAACGAGGTTCTTCACATTCACGTTGGCATTGATGGTGGCAGAACTGCGTGAGTAGAGTGTGGCGTCCTCTGCTTGCAGGTCGGTGATGTCGATGTTGCCGATGTCTGTCGATTGCAAGTCAAACGTGGTGCATTCCACTTTGCCAATCTTCATGCTGCCCGTACTGAGCACTCCCAGTTGGATGTTCTCTCCACGCCATGTGGCTTGGCTCTCGAAATTGCCATTGCCACAGATGCTCACACATTTCAGTTCAGGGGCAGACACGTACATCTTGATGTTGTTGGCATTGCCATACAGGTTGATGTCCGTGTTGTTGTCTGTTTGCAGATTAACTGTCAGCACATTGCTGTCAAACTCCGCATTCAGGTAGTTCAATGTGGCACTGTCACCCTCCACCTCGATGTTGTAACTTCCTTGTGTGTAGATGATGTCCACACTGCCGAGGTTTGTGATGTAACTGAAATCGAACGGGATGCTGATGCGCTTCCTGATGATGTTCTGCTTTCGCTCTTCCGTTTTCTGAGTGTTTTGTGTTTCTGTTTTCACCTCATTCCCAGAAGTGGCATGACGGCATGCGCCCAACATGAGCAGTGCCGCGAAGGTGATGATGTTTCCGTATTTCATAAGTTTTCTTTGCTTTTTTCGGGGCAAAGTTACGAAAAACTTCTAACTTCTGACTCCTAACTTCTAACTTTTCATTATCTTTGCAATCTCAAATATATCATTCACCAATTAAATTCATTCTTTATGGAAATAGACAACAAGTATATCACCCTTGCATATCAACTTTACACCATTGAGGATGGTGAGGAAGACAAAGAGCCCGTTGAGGTGGCAAATCAGCGTCATCCTTTCCAGTTCATCAGTGGACTCAACCTGGTGCTTGCCAAGTTCGAGGAGAACGTGCGTGACCTCGCTCGTGGCGATGAGTTCGACTTCGTCATCCCTTGTGCTGATGCCTATGGTGAGTTCAACGAGGAACTGATGTTCGACGTGCCTGAATCCGTCTTCATGGTGGATGGGAAGATAGATTTCAACTATATCCACGAGGGTGCTGTTGTGCCCATGATGGGTGAGGATGGTAGCCGATTCAATGCCACCATCATCGAAATCAAGAAAAATTCCGTAACCATTGACCTGAACCATCCCCGTGCAGGTCAGGACCTTCATTTCGTAGGTCATGTCATCGAGAGCCGTCCAGCCACCAACGAGGAAATCTCCGAGATGCTGAACACCACTAGCGAATGTGCTGGCTGTGGTGGCAGTTGTGAAGGCGGCTGCGGTGGCTGCAATGGTGGTGGATGTGGAGGATGCTGACCATGAGAAATACGTTTGGACATCTATTCACGCTGACCACCTTCGGTGAGAGTCATGGTGCTGGCATCGGAGGTGTGGTGGACGGCATGCCGGCAGGCATTGCTGTCGATATGGACTTTATCCAGTCCGAACTCAATCGTCGTCGCCCCGGACAGAGCAGCATCACCACTGGCAGACAGGAGGGGGATGTGGTGGAAATCCTTTCGGGTGTATTCGAAGGCAAGACCACTGGCTGTCCTATTGGTTTCTTGGTACGCAACACCAACCAGCATTCCAGCGACTACGCCAATGTGTGTGACGTGTTCCGTCCTTCCCATGCAGACTTCACTTATACCCAGAAATATGGCTTCCGTGACTATCGGGGTGGGGGACGCTCCTCAGCCCGCGAAACCATCTCCCGTTGTGTGGGAGGTGCCTTGGCGAAGTTGGCGTTGAAGCAATTGGGCATCAAGGTGATAGCATACACCTCGCAGGTGGGCGACATCGCCATTTCCCGCGATTACCATCAATACGACTTTGCTCAGATTGAGCAGAATCCCGTGCGCTGTCCCGACCCCGAAGTGGCTCGTCAGATGGAACAACTTATCCTCGATGTGAAGGCAGAAGGCGACACCATCGGAGGCGTCATCACCTGTGTCATCCAGGGCTGCCCCGTTGGTTTAGGCGAACCAGCCTTCTCCAAACTCCATGCCGACCTCGGAGCCTCCATGTTGGGCATCAATGCCGTGCATGGTTTCGAATATGGTGAAGGATTCAGTGGAGTGGGGCAGAGAGGTTCCGAGCAGAACGACCTCTTCTTCAACGATGGTGGCACCATCAGCACCCGCACCAACCATTCGGGTGGCATTCAGGGTGGCATCTCCAATGGTCAGGACATCTATTTCCGTGTCCTCTTCAAACCCGTCGCCACCCAGTTGCGTCCACAGCAGACCGTGAACCAGCAGGGCGAAGAAGTGACTCTCGAGGTGAAAGGACGTCATGACCCCTGTGTCCTCCCACGAGCAGTACCCGTTGTGGAGGCAATGGCAGCCATGACCATCCTCGACCACTATCTGCTCAATAAGACCATTTATCTCTAAACTCAACAAGACCATGAACAAAGTAATGCTGATAGGCAATGTGGGGGCAGACCCACAGGTGAAATATCTCGACCAAGGCGTGTGTGTGGCACAAGTGCGACTCGCCACCACCGAACGTGGCTATACCCTGCAGAACGGTACCCAAGTGCCCGAGCGCACCGAGTGGCACACCTGCATCTTCTGGCGCAAGCAGGCAGAAGTGGTGGAGAAGTTTGTGCACAAGGGCGACAAACTCTATATCGAGGGCAAACTCCAGTCACGTGACTGGACAGACCGTCAGGGCATCAGTCGCAGGA
>JBGUGM010000164.1:0-2867 GCA_045111535.1 Bacteroidaceae bacterium | reverse complement strand
GGGCTACACCTTCTCTGGCTGGAGTGAAATACCGGCAACCATGCCTAATAAGGATGTGACTATCACGGGGACATTCATTATTAACACTCCAGAAATCACTGTTGGTGATGCCAACGGTGATGGAATAGTGAATGTCTTTGACGTGACAGCGATGGTGAATTACATCCTTGGTTCTCCTAACGATGGCTTTGTGTTTGCTGCAGCTGACGTGAACGGTGACGGCATCGTGAATGTCTTTGACGTGACCAAGGTGGTGAACATCATCCTCGGAGTGGATGATTCTGAAGCCAAGACACGTAAGGCTGAAGGACAGCCAGGAACGGACAAGCTGTATATCGAGGACTTCGAGATAGAGCCAGGTGAAGAAAAGGAAGTGACAATTCTTCTGGACAATCCTGGTGCAGAGTACCGTGACTTGCAGTTTGACCTCTATCTGCCAGAAGGCATCACGGTAGTGCAGGATGAGGACGAGGAGTTCATGGTGGATAAAGGTGACAGATGCACGAAGAAGCATACGATTGGCTTCTCCTACACGGATGGACACTATGTATGCATGCTCTACAGCACCGCAAAGAATCCTCTCACTGGCAACAGTGGTGACATCCTGACCATCACATTGAAGGCAGACGACAATGTTGCGCCAGGTGCGAAGACAGGTTCCTTCCGCAATGTCAGCCTCTCGAAGACTGATGCTACAGGTCCTACTTATGATGAGTTCTCCTTCGAGTTCACGGTGAAGGGTGAAGTTGATGCCATTGAAGACGTCGATGCAGGAGCTGCACCAGCAAATAAAAAGATATTCCGTAATGGAGAGGTCATCATCATTCGTGATGGCAAGGAGTATGACACGAATGGCAAACCAGCCCAATAAGGTGGAATGAATTTTCCCATGTATAAAAGAATTGGATGGAGCATCTGCATGTTCCGTCCAATTTATTTTTATTGTGTTCGGCTTTCACTACCGTTGGCTACGCCGTCATCGCTTGCGCTTTCGTAACAACGTGGAGAAAGAACTTACTCACGCTCGACAAAAACAAAAAAACTCATGTTTTCTTTGTTTATGTGCTCGCTTAATCGTAACTTTGTCCCCATAAATAAGATTGCACGGAATATGGAACATCAATTGAAACTGGATCCGCATGGGGAGATGCTGATGCAACAGTATCGGGAGTTGCTGCCCACGCTGGAGGAGTTGGGAAAGAAGGCGTATGACATGTTGTGCGGTGCGCTGAAGGAGAAGGGCATCTACGTGACAGCGATGGAGCACCGGGTGAAGACGGAGAAGTCGCTGGCTGGAAAACTGGCGCTGAAGGGGGCGAAGTACCGGAGCATCGATGACGTGACGGATCTGGTGGGAATGCGCATCATCACGTTCTACACGGATGATGTGGATAAGGTGGCTGCTATCGTGAAGCGGCTCTTCGACATCGACTGGAAGGAGAGCGTGGATAAGCGCAAGTCGCACCATCTGGATGCGTTTGGCTATAATTCGCTGCATTACATCTGCCGAATGAAGGAGGGCGGCCCGCGTTTCGAACTGCAGATGCGCACGGCGTTGCAGCATGTGTGGTCAACAATTGAGCATGACATCGGCTATAAGGGTGACGTGAAGGTGCCGCGCGAGTACCTGAGGCAGTTCAGCCGACTGGCGGGTATGCTGGAACTGGTGGATGATGAGTTCAGCCGTCTGCGCACGGACATCACAGATTACCGACGCCAAATCCAGTCGCTGGTGAAGAATGGGAAACTGGATGATGTGCAGTTGTCGGCTGACTCGTTCAACAGTTTCCTGGAACTGCATCCCTTCGACAAACTGAACAAGCGCATTGCTGCGGTGAACCAGGCGGAGATCTATCCTGTGTCGATGATGCCTTTCCTGCCGGTGCTGGAGTCGTTTGGACTGGAGACGCTGGGGGATGTGCAGCGTTTCATCGAGGAGAACAAGGATGATGCGTACCAGTTGGCACTTTCGCAACTGGCGGTGACGGACCTCGACATCCTGTCTGCCAGCACGGCGTTGCTGTACCTGTGTCTGGTGTATGCGCTGAAGCATGAGGGGAGCCGAGAGGGGCTGATGCTGGTGTATGACACCATCAATGGGAAGTCGGAGGCGAATGGCATGTTGGCGGACATGATGCTGGAGCAGGCGAAAATACTGCCGTTCATGCAGTCGAAGAGGAAGATTGTCCCGACGAAGGAGCAGAAGATTGACACAACGATGGTTGACCGTGCCATCCTCTTTGCCACGAATGCGCATAAGGGGGTTGTCCGCAAGGGCACTCTCCTACCCTATATCGCTCATCCTCTGGAGGCGTTGGCTATCGTTGCCACCATCACGAGCGACCAGGATTTGCTGGCTGCTGCCGTGCTGCACGATGTGGTGGAGGACACGAGCGCGAGCATTGAGGACATTCGCCGCGAGTTTGGTCAACACGTGGCTGAACTGGTGGATGCCGAGACTGACCGCGAGGTGGAGGGCATGAATCATGTGGACAGTTGGAGAAAGCGCAAACAGTCGACGATTGACCGGTTGGCACATGCCAGCAGGGAGGTGCAAATCGTGGCGCTGGGGGATAAGTTGTCGAACATCCGTGCGATGTCGGCAAACCTGCGTCAACAGGGGGAACAGGTGTGGCAGCGTTTCAACGTGAAGGATCGTGCCTGCCATGCGTGGTACTACCATCAACTTGCCGCGAGTCTGAGGGGACTGGGTGACACGGATGCCTACCGCGAGTTTGCCGAACTGGTGGAGCAGGTGTTTCCGTCACACTAACCCCAAGTAGTCGAAGAACTTGTCGGGCCAGAAATTGAGGATAAGTTCGTCGGGGAATTGGGTCTCTTCGAGAAGAGGGAGCAGACGGGAGTAG
>JBGUGM010000163.1:0-4006 GCA_045111535.1 Bacteroidaceae bacterium | reverse complement strand
ACGAATAATTCCGTTCTGCCGCCAGATATTTCAGGAAAGAATCAGTCCACAGTTCCATGTTTCATCGTTTTCTGCGACTAATTTAGGACATTTTAGTCAAACGACAAAATTTTCGACCGAAAACTTTGTTAATTCTTCTCTTTTTTTGATTTTTTGAGAGTTTTATGCCCTCAAAGGAGTTTTACTCCTCCTCTTGGTGAAGTTTGTTCACGTAGATGGCGTGCTGCATCTTCTCGCGCTTCACAACAGATGGCTTGTTGAACTGCTTACGGCTGCGAACCTCCTTGATGATGCCAGTTTTTTCTGCCTTTCTCTTGAACTTTTTGAGAGCCCTCTCGATGTTTTCGCCCTCTTTTACAGGTACAATAATCATTACAATTCTTTTTAATAAATGATGATAAAAAATACATTAAAAACCGCTGGGATTTTCCCAACGGTCGGCAAAATTACGGCAAATTTCTTTAAACACAAAACTTTAGGGCATTTTTTTCACAAAAACAGACAATTATACCCATTTTCGCGCTCTCTCTTGTAGTTTTTTGGCACGTTCAAATCCCATATTTGCAGATTTTTCAATCAATTCACGTGCCACCTTATTGTGGTTGTCTGCCTCACCCAAAATGCGGTGATAAATGCCCAGCCAATACATCGCCTCAGCACTCCCCTTGTTCGACTTCTCCTCCAACTGATGGTTGATGTAGTTGATATAGTCTTCTATGTTGATGTGGGCATTGCCAGACTGATCCGCAATCATGTTCATCAGCGCGTTGCTCTCCTGCTCCGAAAACACATCGTTCTTGCCCACACAGAACGTGCTCACATAGTCCACCTGCTTCTTTGTGGCATACAAGCCAAACGTGCTGGTCAGCGAGTGCATCATGAAGTGGTTGACTGCAAACACAGCCACCGTCAGCACCATGCCCACCCAGAACCACACATCGTTCTCAAAGTACCCATACAGCATCAGTGGCACCGTTCCAATCAGGAAATAAGGAACGGGGGTGCTGAAATAACGTTCGATGGCAATGCGATAATAGTTCTTCTTCATTACACATTATTATAATATGTGCGCATAAAAGTCAAAATCAGCCTTCAAATCCCTCTTACGCACGAAAAACGGTGCAAAGTTATCCATTTTTTTTCATTCTTAGCACATTTTTATTACTTTTGCATATCAAAAACTCACATCAACGATGAATTTCGGCGATAAACTTACTCATAAAACCATCTAAAGACACAGCAGAGTTTTGGCTAAAGCAAGAACAAGAGTACTACAATCCAGTATGCTCTCCGTCATCGAGATGGTGGAGCAGACCCTCAAAAACAACTGGACATATCCCGCCTACACCAACTACGGCACAGGCGAGCACTACACCTATGGCGAGGTGGCAAAGATGATAGCGCGACTGCACCAACTATTCCGTCAGTTGGACATCGAGCCTGGGCAGAAGATATCCATCTGCGACAAGAATCACGCCAACTGGGCGATTGCCTTCCACGCAGCCTTCACCTATGGAGCAGTCGTGGTGCCCATCCTCTCCGAGTTCAACATCGAGCAGATTCAGAACATCTACAATCACTCCGAGTCCGTGCTCATCATCTGTGGTCAGAAATACGCCGACGGGCTGCAGGCACGCATCCTCAACATCGCCGACTTCACCATGAAGGACGAGCCTTACCGCATCGCCATGGAAGCCTTCAATGACCACCAGCCTTCCGATGTCTCTTACTTCCGTGAGCATCCCGAAGACCTTGCCCTGCTCAGTTACACCAGTGGCTCCACAGGACGAAGCAAAGGCGTCATGCTGCCCTACCGCTCCATCTGGTCCAACATGCTCTTTGCAGACGAAGTGCTCGACTTCGGACCTGGCGACCCCACTCTCGCCATCCTGCCCATGGCACATATGTACGGGTTCTCTTTCGACTTCCTCTTCGAATTTCTTATTGGGTGCCACGTGCATTTCCTCACCAAGACACCCTCACCCCATATCATCATCAAGGCTTTCAACGACATCAAGCCCGTGGTGGTCATCGTCGTGCCACTCATCTTGGAGAAGATTGTACAGAAGCAAATCTTCCCCATCCTGCGCACACGCCACATCGGAGCCCTCACAGCCATCCCCATCCTCAAGCAGGTGGTCTATCGGCAAATCCGCAACAAACTCTATGCCGCACTGGGAGGACACTTCTACGAATGCATCATCGGAGGCGCAGCCTTCAACAAGGAGGTGGAAGACTTCCTCCACCAGATACACTTCCCCTACACCGTTGGCTACGGCATGACGGAGTGCGGACCCATCCTCGGCTACGAAGACTGGCATCTCTTCACCAAAGGTTCCTGCGGCAAAACTGTGCCACGTATGCAACTGCGCATTGACTCTCCTGACCCCGAGCATGTCCCTGGTGAAATCCTTGCCAAAGGCACCAACGTCATGCTTGGCTACTACAAGAATGAGGAAGAGACTCTCGAAGCCATTGACGAGACAGGATGGCTCCATACGGGTGACCTTGGCACCATGGACAAGAGCGGCAACATCTTCATTCGTGGACGCAAGAAGACCATGCTCCTGGGTGCCAACGGGCAGAACGTTTATCCCGAGGAAATCGAGGATGCCATCATGACCCACACCCTCTTCGAAGAAAGCATCGTGGTGCAACGCGGCGAAAAACTCGTGGCACTCGTCTATGTCAGCGAGCCAGCCCTCGAACGCCACGGACTCACCCGCGAGACACTCCTTCAGAAACTCGACACCTACAAGCGGCAAATCAACTCCTACCTCCCCGCCTTTGCCAACATCGCAGGCATCGAGTTGCAGGAGCAGGAATTTGAGAAGACCCCCAAGCGGAGCATACGCCGCTACCTCTACTCATAGCCTTTACACATTATTAATATATAAAGAGATAGCCGAAACGCTTGAAAGGGAGTAGGCAGTTACTAAAACCTATATTAATATGAAGAAGTTTTTCATTCCAGTGCTTGCCTTCGCAGCATTAGTCTTCGCAGCATGCTCAAGCAAAACTCCTGTTGACGAGGCTGTCGAGTTGCTCGAACAAGCCACAGAACAAGTAGAAAAGGCTGAAAGCATCTCTGACCTGGAGACCATGGGTCAGGACTTCGAGGCTAAGTTTGACGAACTGGAGAAGAAGTACCCAGACTTCAAGCCAACTGCAGAAGAAGAGCAGCGTGTGGAAGAGGCTCAGCAGAAGTTCCAGGCAGCCATTGAAAAGAAGGCACAGCAGTTCGTTGACGACATGCTCGGTGACGGCGATGATCCAGGCGAACCAGAAGAATAATCTTCTTTTCCCTTAAACAATGAAAAATCCGTTCCTTGTCTTCATCGACAGGGGACGGATTCTTTCTTGTCTCTTATACTTCTTTCTGCCTTATCTCTTCTTCTTGAAAAACTCCTTCATCAACTCAGCGCACTCCTCCTCCAGCACACCGTTCACCACCACCGTCTTCGGATGCAGTGCCTCAGGCGCAAACCTCCTGAAACCACGCTTCTCATCACTCGCGCCATAGACGAGCCTCCCCAACTGACTCCAGCCAATTGCTCCTGCACACATCACACATGGCTCCACTGTCACATACAGCGTACAACCCGTCAGGTACTTGCCCCCCAACGACTCCGCAGCAGCAGTGATCGCCTGCATCTCCGCATGAGCCGTCACATCCCGCAGCGTCTCCGTCAGGTTATGCCCCCGACCTATCACCTGCCCGTTCGCCACCACCACAGCACCCACAGGAATCTCCTCCTGTGCCATCGCTGCCCGCGCCTCTTCCAGCGCCATCTTCATATATCGTTCGTCAGTTGTCATACTCCTATTTTTGTGCAAAGGTAAACAAAAATCTTTTTATATCACACAGAAAGCACAGAAAAGTATGCATTTGTACATGTCCTGCACAAGCATTTTAGACGCTACTGCGTAAGCAATTAGAAGGCTTGCGCACATCTAATATAATTTGAAACTTTGAATTTAAAATTTGAAAGTTGCAAATTTATTT
>JBGUGM010000162.1:0-22533 GCA_045111535.1 Bacteroidaceae bacterium | reverse complement strand
GATACACCACCTGCGTTAGAAGCCTTACCTGGAGAGTAAAGAATCTTAGCCTCCTGGAATACGCGGATAGCACCTGGAGTAGAAGGCATGTTAGCACCCTCAGCAACAGCGATTACGCCGTTAGCAACCAGAGCCTTAGCAGCCTCTTCGTTCAACTCGTTCTGAGTAGCGCATGGGAGAGCTATCTGAGCGCCCTTCTCGAACCAAGGCTTTGCACCGTCACCAACATACTTAGCAGTTGGGTACTTGTCAACATATTCCTTGATACGGCCACGGTAAACGTTCTTCAACTCCATGATGTAGTCGAGTTTCTCACGAGTGATACCGTCTGGATCGTAGATGTAACCGTTAGAGTCAGACATAGTCATTGGGATACCACCGAGCTGGAGCACCTTCTCAGCAGCATACTGAGCCACGTTACCTGCACCAGAGATGAGCACCTTCTTGCCCTTCACCTCGTCGCCCTTAGTCTTCAACATAGCGCGGAGGAAGTAAACTGTACCGTAACCAGTTGCCTCAGGACGGATGAGAGAACCACCGAACTCAAGACCCTTACCAGTCAATACACCGCTGTACTCGCGAGTGAGCTTCTTGTACATGCCGAACATGTAACCTACCTCACGGCCACCTACGCCGATGTCACCTGCTGGAACGTCGATGTCTGGACCGATGTGGCGACCCAACTCAAGCATGAAAGCCTGGCAGAAACGCATCACCTCAGCGTTGCTCTTACCACGTGGAGAGAAGTCAGAACCACCCTTACCACCACCCATTGGGAGTGTAGTGAGTGAGTTCTTGAAAGTCTGCTCGAATGCGAGGAACTTCAGGATACCGAGGTTCACAGAACTGTGGAAACGGATACCACCCTTGTAGGGGCCAATAGCGTTGTTGTGCTGGATGCGGTAACCCATGTTGGTCTGAATCTGACCCTTGTCATCCATCCAAGTAACGCGGAACTGATATACGCGATCTGGAATGCAGAGACGCTCGATCAAGTTCACCTTGTCGAACTCTGGGTGCTTGTTGTACTCTTCCTCGATAGTGCCGAGAACTTCTTCTACTGCCTGATGATACTCAGGTTCATTTGGAAAGCGACGCTTAAGGTCTTCCAATACTTTCTTTGCGTCCATGTCAAATGGTTTTAATGTTGTTGATTTATAAGTTGAAATTCTTTTGTTTAAACTCGCGTTTTGTGATTTCGGGTGCAAAGTTAGACTTTTTCCACAAAACTTGCAAAAAATCTAACAAAAAAACATCTTTTTTTAAGAAAAAGTTTCAAATTTACTCAAAAACGACTATCTTTGTGGAAAAATTACAGCAGGAAAACAACGATTATTACAAAAAAGATTGCATTTTGAATACAAATGAAAAATTAGAAGCGCTCCGAAGTCTGATGAAGCGGGAAGGCATCCATGCTTTCATCACACCCAGCACCGACCCTCACGCCGGGGAGTATGTGCCTGAGCGCTGGAAAGCACGTCAGTGGGTTAGTGGTTTCACAGGCTCAGCAGGTACGGCAGTGGTCACGCTTGACAAGGCAGCCCTCTGGACAGATTCACGCTATTTCATCCAAGCCACAGAGCAGTTGGCTGGCACGGAATACGAACTGATGAAGGAGAAGATGGAAGGCACCCCCTCCATCACCGAGTGGCTCGGTTCTGTTCTGCCCCAAGGAAGTGTCGTTGCCGTTGATGCATGGGTTAACACCACTTCTGATGTGAAGAACCTGGAGAATGAACTGAAAGCCTATGGGCTCTCTCTCCGCACCAACCTTGACCCTTATGCCGAACTTTGGAAAGAGCGTCCGGGCTTGCCTCCCAGCAAAGCCTTCGTCTATGACGTGAAGTATGCTGGCGAGAGTGCCTCTTCCAAGATTCAGCGCATCCGTGAACAGGTGGGCAACAACGCCATCCTCCTCACGGGGCTTGAAGAAGTGGCATGGACACTCAACATTCGTGGTAACGATGTGGCACACACACCCTTCATTCTTGGCTACGTGCTCATCACGCCCTCCGCTACATTATTATATATAAGCAAGGAGAAGGTGACACCCGAAGTGGTCACCTATCTGCAAGGCGAAGGAATCGGCATCCGCGAATACGATGACATCATCACCGATTTGCAAGCCCTCGACATCCCCGTCTTCGTACAGCCCGACAAGACCAACTACGCGCTCTATGCTGCCATCAAGACCCCCATCCACATGGACAACATCGTCAGGAGGATGCTCATCATCAAGAATGAGACAGAAATCGAGGGGTTCCGCCATGCGATGGAGAGAGATGGCGTGGCAATGGTCAAGTGGATGAAATGGGCATTGGAGAATGTGCCCAAAGGCACGCAAACTGAACTTTCCCTCTCTCGGAAACTGGAAGAGCGCCGTGCTGAACAGCCCCTGTTCCAAGGCTTGAGTTTCACCAGCATCATGGGCTATGCCCATCATGGAGCCATTGTCCACTACGATGTCACACCCGAGACGGACATCCCCGTCAAAGCGGAAGGACTCCTGCTCGTTGACTCTGGTGGGCAGTATCTTGACGGCACCACAGACATCACCCGCACCATCCCGATGGGACCTCTCACCTGGGAGATGCAACGTGACTACACCCTCGCGCTCAAAGGCTGGATTCGTCTCGGCTCTGCTGTCTTCCCCAAAGGCACCTGTGGCACCCAACTCGATGTCATTGCCCGCGAAGCCATGTGGAGATACGGCATCAACTACCTGCACGGCACGGGGCATGGCGTGGGGCATTTCATGTCTGTCCACGAGGGCATCGGGCTTCATCAGTTCTGCATGCAATGGCGCCCCACCCCTCTCCTTCCCGGCATGGTCATCACCGATGAGCCAGGCATCTACATCGAAGGGAGTCATGGCATTCGCCACGAGAACACCGTGCTTGTCGTTCCTGCCACTGAGGGCATCACCTTCGGACCCTACTACACCTTCGAGCACCTGACCCTCTGCCCCATCATGACCTCTCCCATCCTTTTGGAGATGCTCACCGATGAAGAGCGCCAGTGGTTCAACTCCTATCAACAAACTGTCTTCCAACGCCTTGCCCCCCATCTTGACGAGGAACACCAAGCATGGCTTAAAGAAGTGACTCAACCCATCTAACCCCATTCAACCCATTCACCCCATTAACCCCATCAACCCCATCAAATCATGATCACCTACATCCGAGGCATCCTCGACGAACTCACCCCCACCCAAGCCATTCTCGAAGCACATGGCGTGGGCTATCTCCTCAACATCTCCCTCAACACTTATACCGCTCTGCAAGGCAAGAGCGAAGCCCGTCTTTTCGTCTATGAGTCCATCCGTGAAGATGCATGGACCCTCTTCGGCTTCGCCACCAAGCAGGAGCGCGAACTCTTCCTCATGCTCATCAGCGTGAGTGGCGTTGGTGGCAATACTGCCCGCACCATGCTCAGCAGTTTCACTGCCCCCGAACTGGCAGGACTCATCATGGAAGGCAACGAGCGCATGCTCAAGACGGTGAAGGGATTGGGTGCCAAGACTGCCCAGCGCATCATCGTGGAACTTCGCGACAAAGTCGTCTCCCTCGGCATCGAAAGTGTCTCCACACCTGGTGACGGCACCCCCGCCATCCCCAACAGCGAAATCTACAACGAAGCCTGCGAAGCCCTCAAGATGCTTGGCTTCCCACCTGCTCCCGTTGCCAAGACAGTCAAAGCCATCCTCAAAGACGAGCCCACTGCTCCTGTCGAGAAGGTCATCAAACTGGCGCTCAAGATGTTATAAGCAACCGAGTCAAGACTTTCACAGGCGTTATCAACTCTTCGTCACAAGCATTTTAGACGCTACTGCGTAAGCAATTTGAAGGCTACTGCGTTAGCGATTAGAAGACTTGCCCACATCGAATATAATTTGAAACTTTGAAAAAATAATTTGAAAGTTGCAAATTTTTTTTTGAAAGTTTCAAATATTTTTTTGCAACTTTCAAATTATAACGCGATACGGCAACGCTACAAATTGGATACGCAGGAGTCAAACCAATGGCTATGGGGGACATCATGAGAAGGTACCCCAAAAGAGGGGTTGAGGGGCGTAACAGGTAGAATTTTCTCCCTTATAAATACAATAATGTGGGAAGTTTTACGTTTATATTGTTAGAATATGTAAGAATGGGGACTTAGCCCCTCGCAATATAGACGTTACAACTTGAAGCAGACACTTCGAAATATATTATATATCTTATTGGTTATGACGAGCATAAGTGCTATTGCAGAGGTTAGCAATAGTAGTGTGTTCTCGTCATGGCGTACGGTGTCTGAGCAAGAGGATGCTTCCAGTCAGGAGGCTGTGGCTGGCGACACCATCAGGGTGAAGAAAACGGAATACCCCAATGAACTGCATGGAGAAGAGTTTTCTTTGGACTTGCAAGACCCTGACAACTTAAAGCCTGACACTGCGGTATATGACGAAAAATCAGGACTTTACAAGGTGGGCACGAAGTTGGGAGACAACTTCCTGAGCCAGCCTTGGATGATGACTCCCGATGAGTACATGAAGTGGTCGGAGCAGAAGTCATTCAGAGACTATTTCAAGGTGAGGAATGACTCGTTGTTCACAACGAAAGGCAAGGAAAAATTTGACTTCACCAACATGCACTTTGACTTGGGACCTGCAGAAAAGATCTTTGGTCCTGGCGGTGTGCAAATCAGTACACGAGGTAGTGCGGAGATGAAGTTCGGCTACAACTACAAGTTCATCGACAACCCTTCCCTCTCGGAGCGCAACCGTGTCACGAAGGCTTTTGATTTTGACGAGAAAATCGACATCCACGTAGATGCAAAGGTGGGTGACAAGATGAACTTCCACCTTGGCTACAACACGGAGTCCACCTTCGACTTTGACACCCAGAACCTGAAACTTGCCTACGAGGGAAAGGAAGATGACATCGTGAAGTTGATAGAGGCAGGTAATGTCTCCTTCCCCACCAACTCGAGCCTCATCAGGGGTTCGAGCGTGCTGTTCGGTATCAGGACAGACTTGCAGTTTGGACGTCTGAAACTGCAAGCAGTCGCGAGTCAGAAGAAGACACAATCAACCAGTGTGGGCAGTCGGGGAGGCAACCAACTGAACATGTATGACATTCAGGCATACGACTACGACGAGAACCGTCACTTCTTCCTTGCCCACTACTTCCACGACAACTACGACAGGGCTTGTTCCACGCTGCCAAACATCACCAGCGGCATCACCATCAACCGCATTGAAATCTGGGTGACCAACACGGGAGGACAGACAGAGAACACACGCAACATCATTGGCTTGGTTGATTTGGCAGAAGGTGTCAATATTGGCAACAGCAGATGGGCTGGTGCCCGTCTGGAAATCCCCAGCAACGAAAGCAACAAGCAATATTCCCAGATGGTCAGCACCTACAACGATGCCCGCAACATGGATCAGACGAGTACGGTGCTGGACCCTGTGATGACAGGTGGTATCGAGTATGAGAAGGTGGAGAACGCACGTCTGCTTTCCTCTTCGGAATACACGCTGAACAAGCACTTGGGGTATGTGAGCCTGAAAAGCACCCTCCAACCCAATCAGGTGCTGGCTGTGGCTTTCGAATACACGTACAACGGACAGACTTATCAGGTGGGTGAGTTCTCTGCTGACCAGAAGGACAATGACAAGGCACTCTTCGTGAAGTTGCTGAAAAACACCTCAGGTTCTCCCCGAATCAACAACTGGGACTTGATGATGAAGAACGTGTATAGCCTCAAAGCCATGTCCGTGCAAAAGGACAAGTTCAAGATGGACATCAAGTACCTGAGTGACACGACAGGTGTGAAACTCAGTTACATCCCCGAGGAGGCTTTCAAGCAGACAACCCTGTTGAAGATGCTCAACCTTGACCGCTTGGACGACAACCAGAAGACGAATCCTAATGGTAGGTTCGACTTCATCGAGGGCTACACCATCCTCTCACAGACAGGTCATGTCATCTTCCCTGTGGCAGAGCCTTTCGGTGCTTGGCTGCGCCAGAAACTCGGCGATGATGACCTTGCCGACAAATACTGCTACGATGAACTCTACGACTCCACCAAGACTGTGGCAAAGCAGATTGCCGAGAAGAACAAGTTCACGCTGACGGGTGAGTACAAGGCAACCAGCGGTAGTGAAATCTCCATCGGTTCAGGTGTGGCTCCGGGTTCCGTTGTGGTGACAGCAGGTGGTGTGACCCTGACAGAAGGTACCGATTATAGTGTGGACTACTCCAGCGGTATCGTCAGAATCATCAATCAGAGCATCATTGATGCAGGCACCAACGTGAACGTCAGTGTGGAAAACCATGATTCCTTCTCATTCATGCGCAAGACGATGCTGGGTGTGAACTGGGATTATGACTTCTCCAAGAACTTCAACATTGGTGGTACGTTCATGAAGGTGACAGAGAAGGCACTCACCTCGAAAGTGAGGATGAATGACGAGCCACTGAACAACATGCTGTGGGGCTTCCACGTGAATTGGAAGCAGAACTCGCAATGGCTCACCAACATGCTGGACAAGTTCCCGCTCCTCAACCTCAGTGCCCCTTCCAGCATCTCCTTCACGGGTGAATATGCCCAGTTGAAGGCAGGTGCGGCAAAAGACACACAGGGCAACGCCTCCTATCTCGATGACTTTGAGCGCACCAAGCAACCTCATAGCCAGAGCAACCCGAAGGAGTGGATGCTTGCCTCCACCCCATCCCATCTGGAATACGGGAAACTGTCTAACGACGTGAAGTATGGCTACAATCGTGCCCGACTGGCATGGTACAACATTGACCCCCTCTTCACTCGTCGTTCCTCTTCGCTGACTCCAAGCCACATCAAGAGTGACCTTGATCAACTTTCCAATCATTATGTGCGTGAGGTCTATATCCGTGAGGTTTATCCGAACCGCGACACGAACTCAGGCGAGAGCAACACATTGGACATCCTCAACTTGGCTTATTACCCCAGTGAGCGTGGTCCTTACAACCTCGACACCGATGTGGATCAGAATGCCCATCTGAACAACCCCAAGAAGCGCTGGGGAGGTATGATGAGGAAGATTGACATGAGTGACTTCGAAGCCAGCAACATCCAGTACATTGAGTTCTGGATGCTTGACCCGTTCATCTACACCAAGGATGATCGTCGCTATGGTGGTGACCTCTACTTCAACTTGGGTGACATCAGCGAGGATGTGTTGAAAGACGGAAAGAAATCATACGAGAGCGGTATGCCTGTCAACAGCGCTTCCACTTACGTGGAAACCCTCTGGGGACGCGTGCCCAGCGAGAAGTCTGTGGTGTATTCCTTCTCTAACGAGAGTGGTGCACGTCAGAAGCAGGATATCGGTTTGAACGGACTCACCGATGCAGATGAACGTTCCTACGGCATCTATGCCGACTACCTCAACGCCATCAAGGGCAAGGTGAGCACGGCTGCCTATGACTCCATTTTCGAAGACCCTGCTGGCGATGACTACCACTACTTCCGAGGCAGTGACTTCGATGCTGCCCGCACTTCCATTCTTGATCGCTATAAGAGAATCAACATGCCCGAGGGCAACTCGCCTAACAGCAGCGGGTCAGGGGAACGCTATTCCACTGCCTACAAGAGTTCGCCTGATGCCGAGGATGTGAACTCCGACTACACGATGAATGAGTACGAGAACTTCTACGAGTACCACATCAGCCTTCGTCCACAAGACATGATCGTGGGTAGGAACTTCATTGTCGATTCACGTGAAACCACTGTCGGATTGCGCAACGGCAACAAAGAGAATGCCACCTGGTATCAGTTCCGCATCCCTGTGGAGGAATATGAAAACAAGGAGGGAATCATCAGCGACTTCTCCAGCATCCGCTTCATGCGTATGTACATGACTGGTTTTGAAGAACCTATCGTGGTGCGTCTTGCCAACCTTGACTTGGTGGAGGGTGAATGGCGCAACTACACACAGACACTCTATACAGGAGAAAAGCCCAGTGTGAGCGGAAGCATCGTGCCCTCTGCTGTCAACATCGAGGAGAACAACGACAAGACGCCTGTCAACTATGTGTTGCCTCCTGGCATCACCCGTGTGCTTGACCCCGAACAGCCTCAACTCTCGCAAGAGAATGAGCAGGCATTGGCACTCACTGTTTCCAACCTTGCCACAGGCGATGCCCGTGCCGTCTATAAGACCATGAACATGGACTTCCGCAACTACAAGCATCTGCAGATGTTCATCCATGCCAACGCCTTGGAAGGTGACACCGAACTGCAAGACAACCAGATGAGCCTCTTCGTCCGAATGGGTAGCGACTACAAGAGCAACTACTACGAATACGAAATACCATTGAAACTCACCCCTCCCGGACACTACGACACCTACACCGCACAGGGTTGTAAGGCTGTATGGCCAGAGGAGAATATGCTTGACATCGACTTCAGCATCTTCACTAACCTCAAGCATGAACGTAACAAGGAGAAGGCGAACGGCACTGCCTCCTACACCCAACTCTACTACACTTATGACAAGGAGCGCCCCAACAACAAGGTGAGCATCATCGGTAACCCTTCCTTGGGTGAGGTGAAGACCATGATGATTGGTGTGCGCAACAATGGTCGTCGCACCGGTAATGTGGAAGTGTGGGTGAATGAACTCCGTATGCAGGACTTCAGCGATGAAGGTGGTTGGGCAGCACAAGGTAATCTCAATGTGCAGTTGTCTGACCTCGGTTCCGTGAACGTGACAGGCCATGTCGAGACAGCAGGTTTCGGAGGTCTTGAAGAGAAAGTGAACCAGCGCCGCAACGACAACCTCTACGAGTGGAGCATCACCACACAAATTGAATTGGGTAAGTTCTTCCCCGAGAAGTGGAAGATGAACCTCCCACTCTATTACTCCTACTCCTGGCAGAAACTGTCGCCTAAGTACAACCCGTTCGACACCGACATGCTGCTCAAGGATGCCCTTGACGAGTGTGAGAATAAGGCGGCACGCGACTCCCTCAGCAATCTTACCGAGAGCATCGTCAAGAACAAGAACTTGTCGCTCAGCAACTGGAGATCTAACGTGCAGAGCCGTAAGCCCATGCCATGGGATCCTGCCAACTTCAACTTCAGTTACAGTTACAGCCAACGCTACAAGACTGGTGAAACCACAGTCTATGAGAACGATGAGAACTGGCGTCTCAACTTCGGCTACAACTACGCACCGAAGTACACACCATTGGAGCCTTTCAAGAACCTGAAGGGTAAATCCAAGTGGCTCGACATCCTCAAGGCACAGAATTTGCAATGGTTGCCACAAAGCCTCTCGTTCAACACCGACCTCACACGCAGTTACTACGAGTTCCAGGAGCGTGACATCGATGCGGGCACCAAGATGCCTGTCATCTTCTCCGACCAAATCCTGTGGAACCGTGACCTGACTGTGAAATGGGACATCTTCAAGGCACTCAAGATGTCGTGGACATCCTCCACACATGCTGAGATTGAGGAGCCACACGTCATCGTCAACAAACACCTCTATCCAGATGAGTATGCGATATGGAAAGACTCCGTGAAGCGAAGCCTCGCCTCCTTCGGACGTCCACTCACTTATCGCAGCACCTTCAATGGCTCCTATCAAGTGCCTATCAACAAGATTCCAATCTTCGACTGGATCACTGCTGATGGCACCTATGCAGCCAACTACAACTGGACACGTGGCACTGAACTCGAAGACGGGACGTCGCTTGGCAATACTGCCAGCACACAACGCACCGTCAACATCAATGGTCGTCTGAATTTCGACACCCTCTACAAGAAGTGGAAGTTCCTTGCTGATGCAGAGAAGCGACTCTCGGGTAACACCAAGAAGAACACTGACACCACTCGTCGTACTGCCACCAGAAATGCACGAGCAACCGCTAAGGAGGGTGACGATGCTGATGCTACTGACAACAAGGACAGTAAGGATGCCAAAGACACGAAGAAGACTACTGCCAGGAACGACAAGAATGCTGACAACAAGAAGACCTCCAAGGGCTTCACGAAGGAAGTGACTCTCAACGACTCCACCAGCACAGAAGTCAAGCATGGTCAGAACTCCAAGCGCATCATCGTGCGTGCCACTACTGCTGAAGGCAAGACATACAAACTGAAATACAAAAAGGTGGATGCCAACACCATCAAGGTGAAGAATCACGACAGCATCCCTGTCAAAATCAATGTCGTGGCAAAGCGTCCACTCGATGACCTCGCTTGGTACAAGACCTCGCAAGTCTTCGCACGCGGATTGATGATGTTGCGCAATGCTAGCATCTCCTACCGCAACACCTATGCCCTCACCTTGCCAGGTTTCCGTACAGAGGTGGGTGATGCCTTCGGACAGAAGCACATTGACGGCATCCTCTCTCCAGGCATCCCATTTGCTTTCGGAGCTGTAGATGACAATTACATCAACAAGGCAGCACGTCACGGATGGCTCATGCAGAACGATAGCAACATCACCACTCCTGCCACCACTGCAGCAATGGAAGACTTGCAACTGAAAGCCACCTTGGAGCCTTTCAAGGACTTCAAGATTGACCTTACTGCCACCCGCACCGTCAACAAGTCACGGAGCATCCAGTTCATGTACGAAGGTATGCCAGCCACTCAGAGCGGTTCCTTCTCCATGACCACCATCTCCATCGGCTCTGCTTTCGAATCCAGAGGTGGCATTAACAGCAACTACCAATCCAAGCACTTCGACAAGTTCCTCAAGAACCTGCCCATCATTCAGGAGCGCATCGAAGCCAAATATGCCAACGCCACTTACCCCAAGAGTGCTGGCAGCGAATGGGCAGGTAAGCCTTACAATGCAGAAAATGGCGGTGTGGAACTCTACTCTGCAGATGTCATGGTGCCTGCATTCCTCTCTGCATACTGCGGAGGAAATGCCATCTCGACACCGCTCGACATCTTCCCTGCCCTTTCCAGACTCCTGCCAAACTGGAACTTCACCTATAGCGGACTCACCAAAATCTCGCCTTGGTTTGCCAACCACTTCAAGAGTTTCAACATCAACCATACTTACAAGAGCGTGTATTCCGTCGGAGCCTACAACTCCTACTCCAACTTCATGGAATACATGAACGACTGGGGCTTTATCAAGAATGTCACGACAGGTAACCCCATCCCATCGTCCATGTATAACGTCTCTACCGTCAGCATCAACGAGTCTTTCTCGCCACTCATCGGTGTCAGCATGACCTTCAACAACGACATCACCGCAGGACTCAAATACGACAAGATTCGCACCCTCAACCTCTCCATGACCAGTGTTGCCCTCACCGAGAACTTCTCCGACGACATCACTGCCAGCCTGAGTTATAAAGTCAAAGACCTCAACCTTTTCGGTGCCAAAACTATCCAAAGCAACGAGGGCAGGAAGTCCAAGAATAAGTCGAAGAACAAGAAGAAGGAGGAGCCAACGAACACCAATACACGCAACACGCGCAACACCGTCAGTCATGACCTCAACCTGAGTGCCAACTTCAAGTACAGGATGCAGAATGCCCTCAACCGCAACATCCAAACATCCATCACGACTGCCACGGGTGGAGCCACTGCCTATACGTTGCAAGTCACTGCCAACTACACCTTCAGCAGACTCCTCACCCTCTCAGGATTCTTCGATTGGCAACGCAACGTGCCACTCGTTTCACAATCCTCCTACCCCACCACAACTGCCGACTTTGGTGTCAGCATGAAGTTCTCCTTGACAAGGTAAAGAAAAAAGAGAGGTATAATTCCTCTCTTTTGTTTTTAACTAATGGCACCCCAGTTGATGTTGCTTTTGCGCAGTTCCCGAAGTCTTCGCCAGAGAATGTCGTTCTGCGGGTTACGCTCTTCGGGGTCAGAAGTGATGACTTCTTGTGCGGTGTCACGGGCAAGGGTGAGGATTTGTCCGTCGCGGGCAAGATTGGCTATCTTCAAATCAAATGCCATGCCCGACTGCTGGGTACCTTCGAGGTCACCAGGTCCACGCAGTTTTAGGTCTTGTTCGGCGATCTCGAAACCATCTGTGGTGTCAACCATCACCTGGATGCGCTTGCGGGTGGTTTCACCAATCTCATGTTTGGTCACCAACACACAATAACTCTGGTCGGCACCACGTCCTACTCTACCACGCAATTGGTGCAGTTGGCTGAGTCCGAAGCGTTCGGCATTCTCAATAATCATCACTGAAGCATTGGGCACATTCACACCCACCTCAATGACGGTAGTCGATACGAGGATATGCGTCTCATGATTCGCAAAACGTTG
Organism: Bacteroidaceae bacterium; assembly: GCA_045111535.1. GTDB lineage: Bacteria > Bacteroidota > Bacteroidia > Bacteroidales > Bacteroidaceae > Minthosoma. The sequence goes on along the minus strand of JBGUGM010000162.1, from coordinate 10,245 downwards.
CATCGCCTCATCTTTCTCGGCAGATTTCATCTTGCCATGCACCTTACTCACTTGGTAGTTCGGGAATGCTCTGCTGATTTCTTCAAACCCGGCCTCCAAATCCTTCAAGTCCATCTTCTCCGTCTCCTTAATCAGAGGATAAACGATGTAGATTTGACGTCCGAGTGCCAATTCACGATTCATCAACTGATAGATGCGTGGACGGTGGGCATCGAACATATGAACGGTGTGGATAGGTTTGCGACCAGGGGGCAGTTCGTCGATGATGCTCACGTCAAGGTCGCCATACAAGGTCATCGCCAACGTGCGCGGAATGGGAGTTGCCGTCATCACCAACACATGAGGAGGCACATTGTTCTTCATCCAGAGTTTGGCTCTTTGTGCCACACCGAAACGATGCTGTTCGTCAATCACCACAAGTCCCAACTTGTTGAACATGACATTGTCCTCAATCACTGCATGAGTGCCCACCAAGATGTGAATGTCGCCCGTCACAAGTCCTTCGAGCACAGCCCTCCGCTTCTTACCCTTCACGGCACCAGTAAGCAGTTCCACTTTCACGGGGAGGTCACCTAACAGTTCGCGCAACGTATCGAGATGCTGTTCAGCCAAGATTTCCGTAGGAGCCATGATACACGCCTGACAACCATTGTCAATGGCAATGAGTGCCACCATCAGCGCCACCAGTGTCTTACCACTTCCCACATCACCCTGTAGGAGTCGATTCATCTGGCGTCCCGACTTCATGTCCGCACGAATCTCACGGATGACCCGCTTCTGTGCATCTGTCAATTGGAATGGTAAATGATTGTAGAAGAAACCATTGAAATGTTCGCCAATGGTATTGAAAACGATGCCCTTATAGCGCAGTTGACGGTCTTTCACATAGCGCAGGATATTCAACTGCACATAAAACAATTCCTCGAATTTCAGCCTCAACTGTGCATGGCGCAACGCATCAGGCGTTGTCGGATAATGGATGTTGCGCACCGCTTCATCGTAAGACATCAGGTGATGCTGCTGCACAATGTATGGAGGCAGCGTCTCCGTCAACGGCTCCTTGAGCAGGCTAAACATATTGGCAGTCAACTTCGCCATCGCTGCGGAATTGAGTCCACTCCGCTTCATCTTCTCGGAAGTATTGTAGGAAGGACGGAAAACAGTTGAGGGTGTAGAGTTGACAATTGACAGTTGGGAGGCATCCTCAAATAAATTCCCTGTCGTTCTTGCCTGTTCCTTCAATTCCTCTGGCGCGTTCTCTATCTCTGGATGCGCTATCTGGATATGTCCATTATATACCGTCGGTTTGCCGAACACAATGTAAGACTTTCGGCAGTCATACGTCTTCGCCACATACTTGATGCCTTGAAACCATACCAAGTCAATAGCACCCGTGCCATCCGAGAAATGGGCGATTAACCGTTTGTTACGCCCCTCTCCCATCGTCTCGAACGAGAAAATCTGTCCACACAACTGCACATACGGCATATTCCCGTCAATCTCGCTAATCTTGTAGATGCGGCTGCGATCCACATACTTGTAGGGATAATACGCCAAAAGGTCGCCCACGGTCTTGATGCCGAGTTCGTTCGCCAGCAGCAGGGCACGATTCGGTCCTACTCCTTGCAGGTATTTAATATCTTGGCTAAGGATATTCATCTATTTATTTCACCACGACCCTATCACCGAGCATTTTAGCAAGTTGGCGCTGTATCTTTCCAAGTTCTTTCATACGTCGGATAGTGTCAAGGGTTTTATTGATGTTCTCCTTCACCTCTGGACGGGTGAGGTCAGCATTGCATTGCTTAAGTTCTTCCTCAACAATGGCGTTCTTATAGTCGAGGATAAGGCGATTGAGATAGGCAACTTTGAGTTCTTCCTCACTTTTTTCCATCTGGTTGCCTTTGCTGAGTTGGTAGCGGTCACTGACGAGGTCGGCTGCTTCACGACTGATGTCCTCGTCTTGATTGTTGAGGAGGAATTTAGTGGCTGTGAATCCTTCGTCGTGGACGTGCTGGCAGACGAGGGTGAGCATCTTGGCATAGAGGGGTGAACGGAGGGAGATATCATCAAAGGCGAGGTCGCCTTGCACATATTCTGCCAAAGTGGTTTGAGTGGGCTTTCCATCTGCGTCTGTTCCATCGATGAGTTGTTCGCCATAGCGTGTAATGAGGGTCATCATGAGGCGTTCAAGTCCAATGAAACGTTGCTCGGATTGACTTTGCTTGGTGGATATTTGTTGCTCGAAGTTGTTTTCGAAGTTATCGCTCTGCTCCAAAGTTATCGGAGATAAAGGAGTTATCGACGATACTTCACTCTTAGATACGTCTTTCACTTCAAGCGGAGCGTTAACTTCTTTCACTTCGCTAACTTCTTCCTTCTCCACATTCAGCAGACGTGCCTGACGCTCCCTTTCTCGCTGTGCCTCCTTCTTCATGTTTTCGAGGATGGTGGCACGATTCTTGTTGGCGCCACGCATAAGGATGGCTTCGTCCATATTGAGGATTTCAGCACACTCATGCACATAGGTGGAGCGGATGATTTCGTCGGGAATGACAGCGATGCTCTTCACGATGTCCTCGGTGAGTTGGGCACGTTTGATAGGGTCGCGCTGTGCATCTTTGAGAAGGAGGTTGGTCTTGAAGAGGATGAAGTCTGTCTGATGGGCTGCCACATACTCCTTGAACTCCTGTGCATTGTGCTTGCGAGAGAAACTGTCGGGGTCATCGCCATCAGGCAGGAGAAGAATCTTCACGTTCATGCCTTCAGCCAAGAGCATGTCAGTAGAACGTGTGGCGGCATGGATGCCTGCCTCATCACCATCGTAGAGAAGGGTGATGTTGTTGGTGAAGCGATGGAGGAGATGGATTTGGGCTTCATTGAGGGCTGTACCAGAGTTGGCGACCACGTTCTCAATGCCACACTGGTGCATGGCGAGCACATCGGTGTAACCCTCCACCATATAAACCATATCTTCTTTGGCTATCTGCTTCTTAGCCTGAAAGATGCCGTAGAGTTCGTTCGCTTTGTGATAGATGAGAGAGTCGGGAGAGTTGACATACTTCTGGCTGACGCCCTTGGTGCGTGAATCGAGCACACGACCACCGAATGCAACAACCTTGCCGTTGACTGCTACCCAGGGGAACATGGCACGTCCACGGAAACGGTCATAGATGGTACCATTGTCGCGCTTGACACAAAGACCTGTATCAATGAGGTATTTCTCGTTATATCCCTTCGCCTTTGCCTCCTTGGACATAGCATCAGGACTGTCAAGACAGAAGCCGAGACGGAACTTGGCGATGATGTCGTCGCGGAAGCCACGACTGCGGAAATAGGCAAGTCCGATAGCACGTCCATCCTGATTGTTCATCATCGTCTGACTGAAATACTTGGCTGCCCATTCGTTGACGGCAAACATACTCTCGCGCTCGTTCATCCGCTGCCGTTGCTCGTCTGTCATCTCTTCTTCCTCAACAGGAATGCCGTATTTCTTTGCCAAGTGTTTCAGTGCCTCGACATAAGACATCTGCTCCATCTCCATGATGAAATGGACGGAGTTGCCACCCTTGCCACAACTGAAACATTTGCACACACCACGAGCAGGAGAGACAGAGAAAGAAGGAGTCTTATCGTCGTGGAAAGGACACAATCCTTTGTAGCTTGCACCTGCACGGCGAAGCGTGACGTAGTCGGAGACGACATCCACGATGTTGGCAGCGTCAACGATGCGGTCGATGGTGGATTGTGGTATCACAATAATTGATAATTATTGTTTGATCAGATTCAGGAATTCCTTGCGCTTTTCGGTGTTCTCGAAGACACCAGTGTAGTATATCGTTTGCGTGACAGAACCTTGCTTCTCAATGCCACGCATCTGAATGCACATATGTTGTGCCTCAACCACCACGATAGCACCAAGGGGATTGAGGGCTTGCTGGAGGCAGTCACAAATCTGCTTGGTCAGATGTTCCTGCACTTGCAGACGATGGGAGAAGATGTCCACCATACGAGGTATCTTGCTGAGACCTACGATGTTGCCATTGGGAATGTATGCCACATGCACCTTGCCAAAGAAAGGCAAAATATGATGCTCACAAAGGGAGTAGAACTCAATGTCCTTGACCACCACCATCTGGTCGTAATCCTCGTGGAACACAGCAGATTTGAGGGTGGCAACTGGATCCATCGTATAACCTCTGGTCAGTTCAAGGAAGGTGCGCGCCAAACGTTCTGGGGTGCGTTGCAGTCCCTCACGCTGAGGGTCTTCGCCTATGGCTTCAAGGCTCTTTTTACAGGTGTCTTTCAGAAGTTCTATCTTTTCTTCTCTATTCATTTCACTCTTAATATGTTATTGATAGACATATACTTCACTCTTGACAATAATGGCACCTTGTGCCAGTCGTGCGCTCTTCAACTTGTCGAGATAGTCATCCGCTTCCTTGCGTGTGACGAAATCACCCACACGGCATCGCCAGTTAGGTGACTCGAAGGTGGTATAGACACGGAGTTCGGGGAAAATCGTCGAAACTCGGGTGCCTGCACGTTGTGCATTGGTTTGGTCAGCACGGGTGCTTCCTCCCCAATACACCTGGATGCGGTAACCACGAGCCTTTGTTCTTTTGCCTCGCGGAATGCCCGGGAGGTCACGTCTCTCCTCCTTCTTCTCAGGGACGAATTGCTTCTTCCCGTTCACAAGGTCTTCGAGGAGCGAGTCTTGGTGTATTGTCACTGTGCCTTGCCCCATCTCCTGCTTCTGGATATGGTCGGTAAAGTCTTGCGCAGACATGGTGATAGTACACAAAAGGATGGTAAGCGCAATAGAAAGAAGTCTTTTCATTTTTGAGTTGAAGATTGAGAAAGTTGATATTAAACTGGCGGTTGATAATTGGCAATTGGCAATTATCAACCGCCAATTATTTATTATTTCCAAGCGTCGATGATGCCTTTGAAGTCAGCCACCTTGAGGGATGCGCCACCAATAAGGCCACCGTCGATGTCGGGTTTAGCGAAGAGTTCAGGAGCGTTGGAAGCCTTGCAAGAGCCACCATAGAGGATAGAAGTCTCAGCAGCAACAGCCTGACCATACTTCTCTGCGATAACAGAACGGATGTATGCGTGGATTTCCTCCGCCTGGTCAGCAGTAGCAGTCTTGCCAGTACCGATAGCCCAAATTGGCTCGTAAGCAATCACGATGTTCTTGAACTGCTCAGCAGAGAGGTGAAACACACTGCCTTCGAGCTCAGCCTTCACAACAGCGTTCTGCTCGTTAGCCTCACGCTGTGCCAAAGACTCACCGATGCAGAAGATTACCTTCAAACCATTAGCAAGAGCAAGTTCAACCTTCTCCTTCAAGATTTCAGGAGTCTCGTTGTAGTATTCACGACGCTCAGAGTGACCAAGAATCACGTACTCAGCGCCAGTAGATTTCACCATCTCTGCAGAAACCTCACCTGTGTAAGCACCAGAAGCCTTGTCAGCGCAGTTCTCAGCACCGAGACCAATCACGTTGTGATCAATAATTTCAGATACCTTTGCAAGATGAATGAATGGAGTGCAAATCACTACACCACAGTTAGGCTTGTCAGCAGCCAAAGCCTCGTTGAGACCCTTTGCCAACTCAATACCTTCCTGCAAATTCTTGTTCATCTTCCAGTTTCCTGCAACAATTTTTTTTGCCATAGTCTTGTTTGTTTTAATGAGTTAAACCTTTATATTTTAGTTGTTTAATTGTTTCCTTTTGTGGGTTGGGTGTATCCATCCATTTCCTCGCCACTGGGCAAGTTGTAGTTACCCCACTTCTTCACGATGACACCATCACGGAGCAACACCAATCCTGGTTGTCCACGCACCACCGTCTTCAACATCCTCTCCTCTGCAATATAGTAGGGATATTCAGCCCCCGTATGGTCGTTCCAGTATGTCTGTGCCTGCTGCTCTTCCGACGAGGTCAGGCAATAGAAGCCCCACCCTTTCGCTTGCGCACAGTCATACACCTCGTTCACCTTGTCCACACATCCTTCGTCTGCATTCATCAGGTTAGGGATGATAAGTAAGAATGTGTAACCATCTTCCAGCAGGATCTCTTCCGTCACATCCTCTCCGTCTGCATCAGCCACATAGAAGTCTGCCGTAGCAAGATTCCGCGTCTCAATGGGGGTACGACGTGTCTCCACATACGTCCACGTGGAGTCGGGGTCTTCATCTTCCACATCCAACTCCATCGTCTGCCCGTCCTTCTCATAAACAATCTTCACGTCAAACTTCTGCTGATCCGATGTCACAGCCTCTCGCAAATTCGTACCCACCTTATAGGGACGGAAGTCCAGCACTGGCAAACATACAATGCAGTAGATGGCATAACTGACAATCAGACAGAGTGACACGAAGGCAATGAGCCACTTCGCAGTCGAGCCAAGGAAATCCTTCTGCAATCGGTAGTAACGGCTGACCAGCACTGCTGCACCCAACAGCACGATGTTCTTTGCCAGCGTAGCGCCGTTGCTCAATATCAGCACATCGCCAAAGCACCCACAGTCTTCCACAGGATTGGCAATGACTATATAGACCGTCAGCAAGGTCATCAGCACCATAAATACAACAGCAATGACTGACGTGATTCTTCTTTTCATTCCGAAGAGGAGATACACACCCAGCGTGAACTCAAAAAGTGCGAGTATCACTGCACATCCCAAAAGGAAAGTGTCGGGCAGTGTAAACCATGCCATCGCATGGACATAATCCTCCAACTTATAGACAGTTCCAAGTGGGTCATTCGCTTTGACAAAACCGCTGAAGATGAATGTCACCGCCAAGAGCAGGCGACACACATTCACGGCAACGGTGAGCAGTTGTGACTTAATCTTGGAGTCCATCTTGCGCTTCGGAAAGTTTAATGAGTCCGAACACGGAATAGTTGATCATGTCGAGATAGTTGGCATCGATACCCTCCGAAATGAGTGTTTGTCCATCATGTCCCTCTATTTGCTTCGTACGGTTGAGTTTCATGAGAATCAGGTCAGTATAACTACTCACTCGCATGGAACGCCAAGCCTCGTCGTAGTCGTGATTCTTGCGGAGCATCAATTCAAGAGCAGACTGAGCATACTTGTCGTAATACTCCATCGCCTTCGTTGCATCCATATCCTCCGTCTCAGCATAACCCAACTCCAGTTGAATGAGTCCCACAATGCCATAATTCACGATGGCTTGAAACTCAGGGTAAATGCCCTCGCCCACCAGCGACACGCCCTTCACCTCGAGGCTACGGATGCGATTTGCCTTGATGAAGATCTGGTCAGTCACCGATGAAGGTCTCATGATGCGCCACGCAGCTCCATAGTCGTGCAATTTCTTGCTGAAAATGTCACGACAACCCGCCATTGCTTGCTTGAATTGTTGCTGAGTATCCATATTCTTTTTAAAAGATGTGCAAAGGTAGTGAAAAAATAGGAATTAGGAATTAGGAATTAGGAATTATTACCATTTTAGGGATAAAAAGACGCCAAGCAACGTGGTATTGCTTGGCGCATATGATAGTTGATGAATTTCTTATGTGCGAATTATCTGCGAGCCGTTCTATTGTTACCCTGTGCACTGCCAGTGCTGATAGTGCTGGCACTCTGCGCTCCATTGCCCTTAGAGATACCGTTCTGTAGAACGAAGTAGTCGCTCACTACATCCTGATGCTCAAAATCGAACAACAAAGCCGGGTCGATGGGCTGACCGAGCACACGAGTCTCGAAGTGGAGGTGAGAACCAGAAGACTTACCAGTATTACCGCCCAAACCGATAGGCTCACCAGCACGAACCACCTGATCCTTCTTCACAATCTGCTTGCTCAAGTGACCGTAGAGCGTTTCAAGACCATTGGGGTGACGAATCACGATGTAGTAGCCATAACCACCACCATTGTACTTACAGATGCGTACCTTACCATCGAAAGCAGCACGGATGGTGTCACCAATGTACACCTTCACGTCCAGACCTTCATGCTGGCGTCCCCAACGAGGACCGAAATTAGAGTTGATTTTACGGCTTGGAGTAGGCATACAGAAGCCTCTCAAGTCAATCTTATAGTTTGCGGGAACAGCGCCGGTACAACTTCTGAGGTTGTCCGTCCAGTCCGTGTAAATATTTGCTGCGGGATTGTTGAGGTCTGCTGAGATAGCAGCTGTATTGTTGAGTTTTACGTTGCGAATGTCCTTGAGTCTTTTGTCAGATGGTGCCTGTCTTGCGATGATGTCCTGAGCGAAGCCACTCACTGCTACCATTGAAAGCACCACGATGCCAATTGTCTTTTTAATTGTTGAAAAATCCACGATGTTTTGTTTTTAGGGGTTTGAAGTTAAGTAATGTTTTTAGTACTCATCGTTTGCATACAAGTACTGGAAGACGCCAGGCGTGTAATCAAAGATTTCCTCTGGCTTGAAGAAGCGATTGAGTTCAATCACCGCATTCTCGGGAGAGTCGGAAGTGTGAATGATGTTCTCCTGGAAACTCATACCGAAGTCACCACGAATGGTGCCTGGAGCCGCTTTTCTTGAGTTTGTGCTACCAGTCATCGAACGCACTGTTTCCACAGCATCAACACCCTCGTAACAGCAACAAACAACAGGGGAAGCCATCATGGAGTTCTTGATACGCTGGAAGAAGGGCTTACCGGCAAGGTGTGCATAGTGCTCATTGAGCAGTTCATCTGTCAGTTGCATCATCTTCATGCCTGCCAAACGCAGACCTTTACGCTCAAAGCGGGCAGTTACTTCGCCTACAAGTGCGCGCTGTACTGCACCCGGCTTCAAGATCACAAGAGTTTTCTCCATTGTATTCCGTTTGTCTCTTTTCTTTTATCCAAAATTTCGCTGCAAAGGTACGAAAAAAAAACGGGTCTTACAAGAAGATGTACAATAAATTACGCTTTTTTCACAAATCGAGACATTTCTTCACTTCTGCCTCCACATTTGTCAACTTCTCTTTGCAATACTCCACCAAAGCCTTGGCTTCTTTCAGATTGGCAGTCAAGGAGTCAATGTCCATTTCCCCGCCTTCTATCTGTTTTACAATCTCTTCGAGGCGCTTCACCGCCTTTTCATACGTCATTTTTTCTTCCATATTATCGTAGATTTGAATGTTCCTGATGCTAATGTTGTCTCTATCTCGTCCCCTTCTTTCACCTCATCCACCGCCTTCAATGCCTTACCACCCATCCGTGTGATACTAAATCCCAATTGCAGAATCCTATTTGGATGCGCACTCTGCCATTTGCTTTCCATCAATTCGAGGCGTTTTCTTTCGCTTTGCAGCCGTGCCGAGGTAAAAAGTGTCAATTGTTGGCTCATGAGTTCCACCCCGCTCTTCGCCTGTTCGAGACGTTGGATACTGCTGTTTGCCAACAATGCCGAAAGCCGATGCAGACGCACCTCCTCCCTTGCTTTGACTGTTGAAAAGAGCATGGGAATCTTGTTTGCCAGCATCTTCAAACGTGCGGTTTCGTCATACAGCATCTGACTGACATGGTCGGTCAAGCGAACAGACAAATCCTCCAATATGTCCAGTTCCTGATCCTGATGATGAACAAGGAATTCTGCGGCTGCTGTAGGGGTCTTCACACGAGTATGAGAAATCAAGTCTATGACCGTATCGTCTCGCTCGTGTCCAATACCTGTGATGATTGGCAAAGGAAATTGCGCCACATTCTCTGCCAGCAGCAAGGAGTCGAAGCCCTGTAAATCGGATGTTGCCCCACCTCCTCGGATGATGACCACCACATCCCACTCGTCCAGCCTTTCCGCAATGCGATTCAATGCATCCACCACACTACTCTCCACTTCATTGCCCTGCATCACTGCCTGAAACAGTTCCGTCTTGAATGCCAGTCCCCGCTGATTGTGAGTCAGTTGATTACAGAAGTCTCCATAGCCCGCTGCCGAAGCAGAAGAAATGACTGCTACACGTTGCAACAATCGTGGCAGAGGCAACTCCTTGTTCATTGTTTCGATGCCTTCTTCTGCCAATTTTCGTAGTATCTCTTGTCGATGTCGAGCAATGTCTCCCAAGGTATAAGAAGGGTCTATGTCCGTCACGTTCAACGAATAGCCATAAAGTTCATGAAACGTCACCTCCACCTTAAACATCACCTGCATCCCTGGTGCCAACGTCTGTCCCGTCATGTTCTCAAACATTGGTTTGATGAATACCCAACTATTTGCCCACACCTGTGCCCGTGCCTTTGCCATCATACCTCCA
>JBGUGM010000161.1:0-6972 GCA_045111535.1 Bacteroidaceae bacterium | reverse complement strand
TGCCCTTGAAACGCACCTCCAAAGTCTCGCGGTTGTAGCGTTTGCCATGACAGACTTCGCAGGGAACGAGCACATCGGGCAGGAAGTTCATCTGGATGGTCTTGTAGCCATTGCCGCCACAAGTCTCGCAACGCCCTCCTGCCACATTGAAGGAGAAACGTCCAGGCTTGTAGGCACGCATCTTCGACTCTGGCATCTCAACGAAGAGTTTGCGGATATCGGTGAACACCTCGGTGTAGGTGGAAGGGTTGCTACGAGGGGTGCGTCCCAATGGCGACTGATCCACACTTACCACCTTGTCGATGTTCTCTACACCTTCAATAGTACCAAATGCAAGTGGCTCTTGATGAGAACGATAAAAATATTGGCTCAAGTAAGGCTGTAAGGTCTCATTGATGAGTGTGGACTTGCCACTACCACTTACTCCTGTCACACAAATGAGCATTCCGAGAGGAATCTCCACACTCACATTCTTGAGATTATTTCCCTTAGCACCTATGATACGAAGACTCTTTCCATTGCCTTTGCGCCGTTCCTTCGGCACCTCAATTTTCTCCTTGCCATTCAGGAAACGTGAGGTGAGCGTGTCTGTCTTCAGCATATCTTGAGGCGTGCCTTGAAAGACCACTTCGCCACCTTTCCGACCTGCGAAAGGACCCATATCGACGATGTAGTCGGCATTGAGCATCATGTCCTTGTCGTGCTCCACCACAATGACGGTGTTGCCCTCGTCACGCAGTTCCTTTAGCGAATGGATGAGGCGTACATTATCACGCTGATGCAATCCGATGCTGGGTTCATCCAAGATGTAGAGCACATTTACTAGTTTCGTGCCAATCTGTGTGGCAAGACGAATGCGCTGACTCTCGCCACCACTCAGGGTTGCCGAACCACGGGACAGGTTCAGATAAGTCAAGCCCACATCCAAAAGGAACTTGAGACGTGTGCTGATTTCCTTGATAATCTCATGGGCGATAGCACGTTGTTTCGGCTCCATCTTCTCCTCTACGGAGGTAACCCATTCGTAGAGTTGTTGCAACTCCATGTCGCACACTTCAGCGATATTCTTGCCGTCAATGCGGAAGTGCAATGCCTCCTTATTCAGTCGCTTGCCGCCACATTCTGGACAAGTCACCATCTTGTCAACAGATTCTGCCCACTTCTCTGCCCACGCTTTCTGCTCATCAATATTGAGCCCCTGCACGTAGTTCGCCATTTCTTGATAATCAACACTCTCCATATCCACCGCAGGTACAATGCCTAAGCCCTTGCAATGGGGACAGGCACCCTGTGGGGAGTTGAACGAGAAGTTGTTGGGAGCGGGATCGCGATAACAAAGACCAGTGGTAGGACACATCAACTTCTTGGAGAAATGCTTGACAGTTGACGGTTGATAGTTGACAGTTGATAGTTGGCTACCGCTTTGTTGGTTAGCACGCCGCATGGAACTGTCCACTGTCAACTGTCCACTGTCAACTACCATTACTTGTCCTTCTCCCATCTTCATTGCCACTTCAAGACTCTTCTTCAGACGTTCCTCATCCTTCTCATTGACAGCGAGTTTGTCGATGACCACTTCGATGTCGTGGTTCTTGTATCTATCGACTTTCATGCCCTCGGTCACATCCACAATTTCGCCATCCACACGGGCATAGAGATACCCTTTCTTGCGGATGCTCTCGAAGAGTTCGCGGTAGTGTCCCTTACGGCTTTGCACGACGGGTGCCAAAAGGAAGATGCGCTTGCCGTTGTATTGTTCCAGAAGCAGGTGCAGTACATCTTCTTCGGTATATTTCACCATCTTCTCTCCTGTCTCGTAACTGAATGCCTCACCTGCACGGGCATAGAGCAGTCGCAAATAGTCATAGATTTCTGTTACAGTACCTACCGTAGAACGTGGGTTCTTGTTGGTGGTCTTCTGTTCGATGCTAATGACAGGGGAGAGTCCGCTAATCTTATCTACATCAGGGCGTTCCATCCCCCCAAGGAAGTTACGGATATAAGCGCTGAAGGTCTCGATGTATCGTCTCTGACCCTCAGCGAAAATCGTGTCAAACGCCAGTGAAGACTTGCCACTGCCGCTCAATCCTGTAATGACTGTCAAACTATTGCGAGGAATCTCCACATCCACATTCTTCAGGTTGTGTACCCTCGCCCCCTCAATCTTAATCATTGGCCTCCTCCGTCATTAACTACCACTTCCACCGCTTTCACCGTTTTCCGTGCCTTCGCGGAATCCCTTCATGACGGTGACGGCTTTCTTGAACTTGTATTTGACACCATCACTCCCCAATGCGTCGAGGTTCAGATAGTACACGCCATTCTCCACCACCTTGCCGTTTCTCTTTCCATCCCAAAGAATCAGTTTGTTGGGCTCACCCTCCACGTGCTTTGCTGTTTCGAGAGTCGCTGTGTGGATTTTCTCTCCCCAGCGGTCAAAGAACTTGGCGTCCAGTTTCACAATGGATTGTGCCGTGATGCGGTAGGTGTCGTTGATACTGTCGTTGTTGGGAGAGAAGCCATCTGGACACGTCAACTTTGACTCGCTGATGACTACATTGATGACCTCACTCTCATATTCGATGGTGTCTGTGCCTTGTGTGAAAGTGATGTAGAGTTTGATGCCATAACCACCTGATTTGGTGAGCGTGTAAGTGGTTTTTTCCTCGAAGCGTGTCACCAAAGGAGAGTCTTCGCTGCCATTGTCTTTGGTGCTCCACACTCGCCATTCGCAGATGTATTTATAGCCATCAGGATTGCCGATATGGGCATTCAACTCAATCAGCAAAGGGGCTTGTACCGTCTGTGACTCTCCCTCTGTCAACCTCACCGTGTCTGACTCATCCACAGAGTAGAAGGACACCACAGGGTTTGCACCAGTCTCGTCGGGTGCAAGGGTGTCGGGGGCGTTCGTGCTGGCGTTGGTCTCCTGCCTGGTGGAAAAATAACTATTGGTTTCGTTGTCATCGACACTACATGCCACCATGAGGAACACACCCATGAGGGTGAATATGATCTTTGTCCTGAAACTCATTTTTATCTGCTTTGTTTGTTCTTTATTCATGCAAAATTACTCAATCTCTTTTATAAAAAGGTGTTATTTCATCATAAAAACGATAAACATGCGAATTATATTTGTTTGGAATGGCTTTTTTTTACTAATTTTGCCCTCCGAAAAGATTTGAACAATTAAATAACGATGAAAAGAACAGTTTTATTGTTGGTAACTTTTGTGATGGCTGTGGCGATGTTTGCGCAGTCCGCAACACAAAAGCACGTAGTACAGTCAGGCGAAACACTCTATAGTATTGCAAGGCAGTATAATGTCACGGTGGCATCGCTGCTTCAAATCAATCAGGGACTGGATGCAGACCACATCATGGCAGGTCAGAGCATCAATGTGCCGGCTGGTGCACAGCAGACCGTGTCCACGCCTGTTGTCACTCAGCAACCCGTACAGACTGCTCAACCTGTGCAACCTGCACAGCAGACGATTCAGCAACAGGTATTGCAGCAGGTGCGTCAGCAGGTTCAGGTGCAAGCACAGACGCCGCAGGGGATAGAAGTGCCTTCAACGCCTAACCGCCCTCGTTACAAGACTTTGCATGAGGTGCAGAAGAAGGAGACGCTCTATTCCATTTCCCGTCAATATGGCATCACAGTGGATCAACTCGTGGAGGCTAATCCTGACTTGAAGAAAACCAAACTGAAGAAGGGTGTCGTGCTCAATATTCCATACACTACAGCAGAGGACACGCAGTATCAAGCAGAACAGCAACGTGCGGCTGAAGAGGCTGCCAAGCCAAAGGTGACAATGTACCCGACCATCAAGGTGGCTGTCATCCTTCCTTTCTCAAAGTCGGAAGAGAAGGTGAGTGCCGAGTCGCAGAAGATGATCAACCTCTATCAAGGTTTCCTCCTGGCTGTTGATTCCTTGAAACAACGTGGATGCAATGTCGAAGTCTTTGCCTACGACGAAGTGAGCCCTGCCACTCCTGTGAGCACCATCCTGCAACGTGCAGAGATGAAGCAGATGCAACTCATTGTTGGTCCTATCCGTCAATGGAATGTGAAGAGTGTGGCAGACTTTGCCCATCAGAATGGTATTGCTCATGTAGTGCCCCTTTCCAATGAACTTGCATTGGTGAATGAACACCCCACGACTTTCCAGGTGAATGCACCCAACTCTTTGATGTACAATCAGGTGTATAACCGTTTTTGCCTCATTCACAAAGACCACAATATCGTCTTTGTCAGCATGAACGACAAAGGCGACAATATGTCTTATATTGCAGACTTTAAGAAAGACCTTGATTCAAAGGGCATCAAATACAGCAGTGCCATTGCTTCTGACTTCGCTACGGTTCGGGATGTGCTGAAGAAGGGTACTAATAACATTATCATTCCTACCAGTGGTTCGGCATCTGCTTTTGAAAGCCTCTGTAAGAAGATTGATGGACTTGACCTGACTTCCGAATACACGGTGCAGTTGTTTGGATTTCCAGAGTGGCAGACTTTTGCAGGCAAGTATGACAAGTGTCTGAACAAGTACCAGTGCCAGTTCTTCACTTCTTTCTACAGCAATGGTTCGTCAAGTCGCACCCAACAGTTCAACGGGCGCTTCCGTCGTTGGTTCAATCAGGATCAGTATAATAGTTTCCCCAAGTACGGAGAACTGGGTTATGACATTGGTGCCTACTTCATCAAGGGACTTAACGAATTTGGTTCTGCTTTCTACGAGAACCTTCATAACTTCTCATACATCTCTATGGAGTTCCCGATGGCATTTGAGAAGAAGAATGCGTGGTCAGGCTATCAGAACCGTTCCATGATGATTGTGACCCATCGTGCTGATGGCAGCGTGTTTGTGAGATAAGTAGATGAGGTTCAAATCTTTCATATTATTCATCTTCGGATTCCTCATGGCATACCTTACCTTTGCGCAGGTGGGGGAGCATCGTAATGACTTGTCCATTGGTTTCACAGGTGGCTGCACCATGAACACGATGGACTTTGTGCCTAAGATTAAACAATCACAAAAAGCTTCGCCCATGTTTGGCTTCTCGTCACGATATGTGTGCGAGAAATACTTCGCCACCATCTGTGCTGTGGCACTTGAGGTGCAGTACAATGATCTTGGATGGAAAGAAGTCATCGAAGATGGATCAGAGAACACCTACATGCGTGATTGGCACTTTATCGAGATGCCTATTTTGATGCAGATGGGATGGGGACGTGAGCGTCGTGGATTCAAATTCATCTTTGAAGCAGGTCCACAGGTGGGACTTTATCTCTCAGGCAAAGAACATCGAGGTGGTGCCACATGGGATATATCCAACCGTCCCAACGGAGTGGTCTATCAGTATGGCAAAGATCCTGACCGCAGATTTGATTATGGCATTGCAGGAGGTCTTGGCTTGGAATACTCTTCTCCTATTGGTCACTTCCTGCTGCAAGGACGCTACTACTATGGTTTGGGCGATATGTACGATAACAGTAAGCGTGGCGATTTTGGACGCTCTGCCAACCAAACTATATTGATTAAGATGACCTATCTCTTCGACCTTATTCGTACCAAGGGCGACAACATCAAATAAAAAACCATGGCTCGAAAACTATTCTGCGAAATTTCTCCTTTCACCTATCGTATTTCAACGGAGAAAGAAATCATGAAACGACATCTGCGGGATGTGTTTAAAGGTGTTCACTTTGCCAAAGAATGTACACAGGAGTCTTTGCCTGTGATTATCTATCGCCACAACTCCCTCATTCGTCGTCGTTTGGGCAATGTCGATATGCAGTTGCAAGAGAACAAGGCAGTCAATCTCGCTTTGGCTGTGAAGCATATTGATGGGTTGCTGATTCGTCCTGGAGAAACCTTTTCCGTGTGGAAACTCATTGGACGTACCACTGAAAGCAGGGGCTACAAGGAGGGACTGACCATCACTCATGGAAAGCCGGCCAAAGGTATCGGAGGGGGTATGTGCCAACTTTCCAACTTGATTCATTGGATGGTGCTCCATAGTGACCTCACCATCACAGAGCATCATCATCACGATGCCCTTGACCTGTTCCCTGACCATGGTCGCCAAATCCCCTTTGGAACAGGCACCAGCATCTCTTACAATTATATTGATTATCGGGTCAAGAACAACACCTCCAATACCTACCAGTTGCGTCTCCATGTTGATGATGAATACCTCCTTGGAGAACTCCGTGCAGTAGAACCATTGCCACATACCTTCCATATTCATGCCGAAGGTGAATACTTCTCTCGCGAGGATGGGGTGGTGTATCGCAACGGACAAGTGTATCGTGACACGATTGATCGCAGTACAGGTGAATGTGTTGAAAGCCAACTCATTCGTACTAACCATGCCCGGGTGATGTATGAATGCACACCAGACATGGTCATTCAAGAGAAATAATATCCGTGTTTTTCACGCTTGTTATGTGAGTAAACAATATTAGGGTGAGTCACTACGTATAGTGATTCACCCTAACAAAAAATTGCTTATCTCACGACAAGCAATCTTTACTAACCTTAAAATAAATCTAATACCATGAAAAACACGTTGCAAAGATACATACTTTTATATTACTCTGCAAAAAAATATTGTTTCACGGATGATGATTTAATATTTTTTAACCAAATTGTCGTTTGCCTTCTCTTTATACTGCATCCTCGCTGGGGTCAATGTTGAGCCCAGGATGGAGTGGCTCGGTCTCAAGGTTCTCTGCTTTCTTGATGGAGAAAGAACCGTCTGTTGTCACTTTCAGTTCGAGAGGATATGCCATGTTGTCGGAGGTCTCGTCAGGGTCACCTACTGTGATGATGAAATAGAATGCGGAGCGGTCGGATTCGCGCTTCATGAAGTTGTAGTTGATACCCACGACTGTGGAGGTCTTCAGGAAGTCGGATGGCACGTACTCGCGGAAATTACTCTTATAGAAGGTCTTGCTGAATACTTT
>JBGUGM010000160.1:0-12857 GCA_045111535.1 Bacteroidaceae bacterium | reverse complement strand
TAACCCCCTTTCGGAGTCCGAGCCAAGCGGACTCCAAGAAGGGCTGTTTTTAAAGGCAAGAGATTTGTTTCCAGAAAAGCCACTTGCAGAGCAAAAATTCTGTTTTCATGGGAAAAATTTCTCTGTGTCAAGAGAAAGAATTAACTTTGCCGAGGGATTTTTCCTTTCCACGGCACCTTTTTCATAAATGACTGAAAGATAGCGCGCTACAAAAATCATGTAAAATTTTTGTAAATTGTTTTCCACCACCTCCATGAAAATGTAAATTTTTTGTAAATTGTTTTTCTTGGTGGTTTGAGGGCAAAAAACGTACCTTTGTATCGTTTTCAAAAAAGTATGTTGAATTGCACTTAAAGATTAAGAGTAATGAGCAAGAAAAGGGCTATATGGATGATTTTGCTGCTCTGCATGTCGATCGGGATGCAGGCACAGAGGTTAATTTATGGGGGCGGGCAGCCAAATGGTCGTCAGACGGTCGGGGAGCAAATTTGGCTAAACATTACTGGTCGCATTTTCGGAACAGACGAGATGGATCCCAAGTCTTATCCTCTTCCCAGCGCGAACATCCAATTGGTGTGCCTGAACGATACGACGGTGAAACAGGTGGCTGTGGCGGACAAGAACGGACATTTTTATCAGGGGATGGGTGTGCTGAAGAAGCGCGTGAAGAAGAACGATGTGCCCAAAGTGAGGGTGAAGATTTCTTATGTGGGATATGAAACATACACGCAAGACCTGAAGCTGGCATTTAGATACTATGATGAAGAAAATAAGAGTTTTGGGGGAGGTTGGCATTTGAATCTCGACAGCATCGTGCTGAAAAGCAATCCGATGAGTGTGGACGAGGTGGTGATTGTCGGAGAGTTGAAGCGAATGTATGAGAGTGGCGACACGACGGTGTTTAACGTGGATGCGTTTGAGATGCCCCGAGGAACGGTGTTGCTCAACCTGGTGCGCCGTATGCCAGGATTACGGTATGAAGACGGACAGCTCACCTACCGAGACAGTGTGATTCATGAGATCAGACTGAATGGTGAGTCGTTCTTTGCCCACGACATGAAGATTGCGTTGGAAAACATCGAAAATGCGGATTTGAAACAGTTTCGAGTATATAAGACGCAAGCAGACACGTTGAGTACGGACACGACGAAACATTTAGTGGCGGATATGATTACGAAGAATCCGGTGAATAAGGTGGAGTTGACGAAGCCTGAGACAGGAACGACGAACGTCAAGAACACTTACCTTTTCAAGATGCAAGGCATGCAATGGAATAAAGGCAATAAGGGAGAGTGGAACGCGAACGTCCAATTGGACGATTTGCCCAATGCCAGCTCGAAGAAAAACAGCAATAACAGGATTGATGGAAGTTTCAGAAGGAAGTTTGGCAAAATCAATGTGCAGTATCGCCCCCAGTATTCCTACACTGACCGGCGAAGCGACCAGGAATCCCTCAATTCGACCATCATGCCGGAATACGAGCAGTATTCGACTTCGACTTCTCTGTCGAAGAACTACGACAACAACACAGCTCATACTTTCAGTATCAATGCGCCGTTAAAAGAAGGTAATTGGGGCACGAATGTGCACTATACCAACATTGACTCAAAGTCGCACAGCCAATCGAGCAGTGCCACCTATAACGGCAATCCGTTCGTGGGCGAAAACAACGAACTAATGGACGAGGAACAGCTGGCCGGCATCACGCTAAACCGCAGAAGCAGTGAGTCATCGGGCCGTTCGCATCAGCAGTCGCTCGATATGCAGAGCAACTATTACAAATATTTTGATGGAGAGGCGGATGCTCACATAGAAGTTCGTATGAATCTGAACACGAACAGGGGGTTTCAATCATCGACAGAACGGCAGCAGACGGATTACGTACAATATGGCGACAGTGTGTGGCGCTATCTGCGAGAAAGCCTCGCCCCCACCAATTCGGAACGTCTTAGCCTTTCGGCAATGGGTGGGTTCGATTTCGGTCCGGAAAAGTTTCGCCAGGACTTAAACTTCTCCTATGAATTCACGCACAATGATAGTGAATCGGAGCGTGTCTATTACGACCTGATGAACAACCGCCAGCGACTGGACAGCATCAGCACCTACCAACACACCAAGACGGATGCCCACAATATAAGTATCGATTATCATTTTAACTTCAAGCGCATTGGCTTCAGTCAAAACGTCAGGATTGCTCCTACGCGCGAAACTTACCTCTATGAACGCAAGGACGGAGTGATGGCAGACACCACCCAACAGGCACCGCTCCTGAATGTGACTACCAACCTGTCGTACAGAATCTCACAGAGTCATTCTGTAAGCTTGAACTATAATTTTTCTAACCGTTTGATTCCTGGCTCGAACCTGGTAGAACCTACAACAAACAATAATCCGCTCTACATCCGGATAGCCAACCCCAACCTCAAGAAGCCAGAAAACCATAACTTTAACCTGTATGCTAATCTGGGAGGTGGATGGTCGTTTCAAGGCAACTGTTCTTTCTCACGAAACAACATCTCATCTCGATCCATCTATGACACAAAGACAGGAGGAACAATCTCAACATCTGAGAACATCAATGGCAACTGGGGGCTTAGTGGTTATGGAAGCTATCGAACCGACTTCAAACACGCAAATATCAGTGTAAACGCCGGCTATAACTTTAATCATACGGTAAGCTACATGCAAGCGACTGGTGCGACAGAAAGTGGAAAGGGATCTTCGGATGTTCAGTCTTTTACCCTGACACCTCGATTCGTTCTGTACACCAAGCATTTCGACCTGACGCTGAATGGCAGCTATCGCTACGGATGGGGTAACAGCAACTATATGACTTCGATGGAAAAGAGTCATACCTATAACGTCAACAGCAGCTGGAATTATTGGCTGGGAAACAGACTCACCCTCAAGACCGACCTGAACATCTCTGGGCAGGCAGGGAGTAAGATGAGAGACGGAAACCGCACAGAATTCATCTGGAATCTGGGTGTTGAATATAAGGTGCTGCGCGACTACAGAGGATTACTGAAGCTCTCATGGTACGACATTCTGCGGGAACGAAGCAATTTTAACTCATACTTAACAGCCACAGGACGAAACGAGTATCGCAGTTCAGGCAATCCACACTATGTGCAGCTGACATTCCAGTATAAGTTGTATAAGATGAAGTAAAAATAAATTCAGTTTTTCTCTCACTTAATCGTCAGTTGGCTTCGCCGAACTTAGGCTGCACCTCGGAAATAAAAATAAATTCTGATTTATTTTGTATTTCGCTCGGTTTGCACTAACTTTGCACTTCAATTACGCGTAAAAAGATGATTTTCAACTACGATGTGGTTGTGGTGGGAGCAGGTCATGCAGGATGTGAGGCTGCTGCCGCTGCTGCTAATTTGGGTGCCCGAACGTGTCTCATCACCATGGACATGAACAAGATTGCACAAATGTCGTGCAATCCTGCCATTGGTGGTATCGCTAAAGGGCAGATTGTGAGGGAGATAGATGCATTTGGGGGCTATACGGGCATCGTGACTGACCGTTGTAGCCTGCAATTCAGGATGTTGAACCTCTCGAAGGGGCCTGCGGTGTGGAGCCCTCGCTCGCAATGTGACCGCGCCAAGTTCATCTGGACATGGAGAGAGATTCTGGAGAACATCCCCAATCTGCAACTTTGGCAAGACCAAGTAAGGGAGTTAATCGTTGAGAATCAGATAGTTCAAGGAGTAAAGACGTACTACGGGGCAGAGTTCCGTGCAAAGTGTGTCATCATCACGGCAGGCACATTCCTGAATGGTTTGATGCACATCGGAAGGGTAAAGATACAGGGTGGAAGATGTGCGGAAGCACCCGCGTTGGAACTGACAGAAAGTATCACGAAACATGGCATCCGTGCTGGGAGAATGAAGACGGGTACACCTGTGCGCATTGACAAGCGAAGCGTGGATTTCTCGCTGATGGAGATGCAGGATGGTGACCATGATTTCCACAAGTTCTCCTACCTACCCACAGAACACACCTCTGTCTCGGAACGCAATAACCTGCCCTGCTGGATTTGCTACACGAACACAGAAGTACACGAGGTGCTGCGTTCAGGACTCCCTGACTCCCCCCTTTATAACGGACAAATCCAAAGCATAGGTCCTCGTTATTGCCCCAGCATCGAGACGAAACTACATACCTTCCCCGACAGGGACGAGCACATGCTCTTCCTCGAGCCAGAGGGGGAAACGACGAATGAGATGTACCTGAATGGCTTCTCTTCTTCACTTCCTTTGGACATCCAGTTGACGGCTCTAAGGAAGATTCCTGCCTTCAAAAATTTGGAAGTATATCGCCCAGGTTATGCCATCGAATATGACTTCTTTGACCCGACACAATTGACACACGCTTTGGAGTCGAAAGTGGTGAAGAACCTCTTCTTTGCGGGGCAAGTGAACGGTACGACAGGCTATGAGGAAGCGGCAGGACAAGGCGTGATTGCAGGCATCAACGCGGCTATCAACTGCAAGGGTGGCGAGCCCTTCACGCTGGGCAGAAACGAGGCATACATCGGGGTGCTGATTGATGACCTCGTGACGAAGGGTGTGGATGAGCCTTACCGCATGTTCACCTCACGTGCTGAATACCGCATTCTACTGCGTCAAGACGATGCTGATATGCGCCTCACAGAACGCAGTTACAAACTGGGATTGGCAACAGAGGAACGCTACCAATTGATGCTGTCAAAGAAGGAGAAAATAGATGCTATCACAGCGTTTGTGGCGAATTTCTCTTTGAAACCTTCACTCATCAATCCTTCATTGGAAGCGCTGGGCACTACCCCACTCCGTCAAGGTTGCAAACTGGAAGAACTGCTGGGACGTCCTCAAATCAACATCAAAAACATCGCGCCCCACATTGACACTTTCCGCAAGGAACTGGAACGCATTCTTGGCGATGACCCACGACGCGAGGAAATCATTGAGGCAGCAGAGATACAAATCAAGTACAAGGGCTACATCTACCGCGAACAGCAGATGGCAGACAAGATGATTCGGTTGGAGAACATCAAGATTGCGGGCAAATTCGACTACCCCAATATGACGCAAATCTCCATTGAGGCACGTCAGAAACTGCAAGCCATCCAGCCCGTCACGTTGGCACAAGCCTCACGCATCCCAGGGGTTTCACCCTCTGACATCAACATCATGCTGGTGCTGATGGGACGTTAAAGCATTACTTT
Organism: Bacteroidaceae bacterium; assembly: GCA_045111535.1. GTDB lineage: Bacteria > Bacteroidota > Bacteroidia > Bacteroidales > Bacteroidaceae > Minthosoma. The sequence continues at coordinate 7,639 of JBGUGM010000160.1, read as the reverse complement.
GTTCCACGTGAAACAATTTACTTGTACAACGTGCAAAATCAGTCATTTATAAGAATCCACAACAACTAAACATACAACAGAAAAAACAATGGATTTTAACAAACAGTATCTATTAGAACACTTGCGCAGCATTCCTGACTTTCCAAGGAATGGAATCAACTTTCGCGATGTCACCACCCTCTTCAAGGATGCCAAAGCACTTGAAATCATGGAGGAGCAACTGTACGAACTCTACAAGGACAAGGGCATCACGAAGGTGGTGGGATTGGAAGCGCGTGGATATATCATGGGCTCCATTCTTGCCCGCCGCCTGAATGCAGGTTTCGTGATGGCTCGCAAACCCGGTAAACTGCCTGCAACGACCATCAGGGAGAACTTCACAAAGGAATATGGGAAAGATGCCATAGAGATTCATCTGGACGCCATCGATTCCAATGATGTTGTATTGCTACACGACGACCTCTTAGCAACAGGTGGTACTATCAAAGCGGCATGGAACCTTGTCAAGAAACTGAACCCCAAGAAGTGTTACATGAACTTTCTGATAGAGATTTGCGATGAAGGACTGCAGGGAAGAGAGTTTATTGGTAAGGGCATCGAGATCACCACACTACTCACCATTTGATGTGTTCTGACAAAAAACGTTTGGAGAAGACATGAAACGCATTTTTGTTTCACGCTGATAATTGGACAGTTAAGAACAAATTGTTTCACGTGGAACAAAAGCAATGCTTGAAGTGATACTCCTGCGACATGACGAGAGATGAAGAAAGACTACAACGGCTCAAGGTGATTGTCAATAGCCTCACGGAAGAGCCTGGATGCTATCAGTACTTGGATAAGGATGGCAAGGTCATCTATGTGGGTAAGGCAAAAAATCTGAAGCGTCGCGTCAGTTCCTACTTCAACAATTCTTACAAGAATCGCAAGACACAGATTCTCGTCAGCAAGATAGAGGACATCAAATACGTGGTGGTGCCGACAGATGAAGATGCGTTGATTCAGGAGAATAACCTCATCAAAGCACACCAGCCTTTCTACAACATTCTGTTGAAAGATGGCAAGACCTACCCTTCTGTCTGCATCACGAATGAATATTTTCCACGTGTCATCAAGACCCGAAACATCGATAAGAAAGCAGGGACTTATTATGGTCCCTTCAGTCATGCAGGTACACTAAATGCCATGATGGAACTGATTGGCAAACTCTATCAAGTACGACTTTGCCACACCAGCATCACATCCGAAAAACTGGAACAAGGGAAACTGAAGAAGTGCCTCTACTACGACATCGGCAAGTGTAAAGCCCCTTGCATTGGACTCCAGACAAGGGAGGAATACTTGCAACAAATCGATGAAGTCAAAGAAATTCTGAGTGGCAACACCAGGAATCTGTGCCAACAACTCTTGGAGGAGATGCAGGCATTGGCTGAGAAGGAGCAGTTTCTGGAAGCAGAAGTCGTGAAGAAGAAATACTTGCTTGCGAAGGAGTTTGACAGCAAGAGCCGTGTAATCACCAGCACCAACCAAAACATTGATGTATTCAGCATCGAAGACGATGAAAACAAGGCATACGTCAATTATATGCACGTGGTGAATGGCTGTATTACACGCGTATTTACGAATGAATACAAGAAACGATTGGATGAGACAGCAGAGGAGATTCTTTCATTGGCTATTGTGGATATGCGCGAACAATATGGCGATGAATCGAAAGAGATTGTCGTGCCATTTGAATTAGATTTCACCCTCAAGGATGCCCAATTCATTGTGCCCAAAGCAGGAGACAAGAAGAAACTGCTGTTCCTCTCAGAAGCGAATGTGCGCCAATATCGCATTGATGCCCTCAAACAGGCAGAACGCTTGAATCCAGACCAACGAAACGTGAATATCCTCAAGGAACTACAACGCAAACTAAAATTGCCGAAGATTCCAATGCGTATCGAGTGTTTCGATAACTCCAACACCATGGGACAGGATGCTGTAGCAGGATGCGTAGTGTTCATTGGGGGTAGAAAATCGAAGAATGACTACCGCAAATACAATATCAAGACGGTGATTGGTCCTGATGATTACGCTTCAATGAGTGAGGTGGTGTATCGCAAATATAGCCGTGCTATCGAGGAAGAGACTCCCCTACCCGACCTCATCATCACAGATGGTGGCAAGGGACAAATGGAAGTGGTCAGAAAGGTGATTGAAGACCAACTGCACTTGGACATCCCCATTGCTGGACTCGCCAAGGACAGCCATCACCGCACCAACGAACTGCTGTTTGGCTTCCCCGCACAAGTGGTGGGCATAGAGATGGACAGCCCACTCTTCAAGTTGCTCACACAGATTCAGGATGAGGTACATCGCTTTGCTATCACGTTCCACAAACAGAAACGTGCCAAACACAACACAGAATCCGAACTGGATCACATCAAGGGCATAGGCATTGCCACCAAGATGTTGTTGCTCAACAAGTTCAAGAGTCTAAAACGTATCAAATACACTGATTATGAAACACTTGCAGAGATTATTGGAGCATCAAAGGCACAACTAATCAAGAATTACTTTAATGAATAAAATACAAGATTGAATATGAGAGCAGTCATACAAAGAGTCACACACGCATCTGTCACGATTAACGGAGAGAGGACTTCCTCTATCGGGAAGGGCTATTTGGTTCTTGTTGGATGTGAAAATGCTGACAATGAAGAAGATATAGAATGGCTATCAAAGAAAATATGCAACTTGCGTGTATTTGACGATGAGAATGGCGTAATGAACAAATCCATTCTAGATGTGGGAGGCGAGATTCTGGTGGTGAGCCAGTTCACGCTGTGGGCAAGTTACAAGAAAGGCAATCGCCCTTCATACTTGCGAGCAGGAAGTCATGAGGTGACAATCCCACTCTACGAACGCTTTTGCGCGGTTTTATCGGAGAATTTAGGCAAGCAAGTGGATACGGGAGAGTTTGGTGCAGATATGAAAGTGGAACTGCTGAATGATGGTCCCGTGACTATCTGTATGGACACAAAAAACAAAGAATAAAGAATATGGAAGAAAACAAGTATTTTGAGGCACTAAAGCAGTATGATTTAGACCTCGACGACGAGAAGGTGAAACATCAGGTGGAGACTCTGTTGAAGGAGCACCTGCAAGAGAACAACACCAAGGAAGTGAAGCAGTTCCTGCTGAATAGCGTGGAACTCACCACCCTCAAGACCACAGACAGCGAAGACAGCGTGTTGAAGTTTGTGGAGAAAGTGAACAAATTTGATGACGTCTATCCAGAATTGGGACACGTGGCAACAGTATGCGTCTATCCTTGCTTTGCCAAGATTTGTCACGACACCTTGGAGAATGAAGAAGTGGAAATCGCTTGTGTATCAGGCAGTTTCCCATCAGCACAAACCTTTGTGGAGGTGAAGATTGCTGAAACAGCCCTTGCCATCAAAGATGGTGCCACAGAGATTGACATCGTAATTCCCGTGGGCAAGTTCCTGGCTGGAGATTATGAAGGGATGTGCGATGAAATCGCTGAGATCAAGGCTGTATGTGGGGATAAGAAGTTGAAGACCATCCTCGAAACAGGATGTTTGAAGACTGCTACGAACATCAAGACAGCCAGCATCCTCTCCATGTATGCAGGTGCTGACTACATCAAGACTTCCACAGGTAAACTGGAGCCTGCTGCCACACCTGAGGCTGCTTTCGTGATGTGCCAAGCCATCAAAGAATACTACGATAAAACGGGAATTCAGATTGGTTTCAAGCCTGCTGGTGGCATGAAGACAGTGGAAGATGCACTCACCTACTATACCATTGTAAAGGAAGTATTAGGCGAGAAATGGCTCACCAACCAGTGGCTGCGTTTGGGCACCAGTTCATTAGCCAACAAACTTCTTTCCGAGATTGAAGGAAAGGAAGTGAAGTTCTTCTAAGAGAACGAGTAAAATAGATAGGAAAAGCGATTAGATGGAGCGTCCCACGACGTAATCCACATAAGTGAAAAGGGCTTGCTTGACATCCGAATCAGGGAAGGATGCAAGCAGGTCTTTTGCTTTCTGTGCATAATCATTCATCATCTGCACAGCATACTCGATACCTCCATTTTGCTTGGTGAAATCGACTAAAGCGTCGATTTCTTCCTGTGAGACATCAAGTTGTTTCACCTTCTTGGCAAGTGTCATCATCTCTTGATTGCCCGTAGAAAGGAGAGCATGGATGACAGGGAGAGTCAGTTTACCCTCCTTCATATCGTTGCCAGTAGGTTTACCGATAGAAGGATCATGGTGGTAATCAAAGATGTCATCACGAATTTGGAAGCAGACACCAATGTTCTCGCCAAACTCCCTGAAGAGTTTTCGTGTGTTATTATCCGATGAAACCGACAAAACACCTGCTTCAGCACATGCAGAGAAGAGGGCTGCTGTCTTGTGGCTGATAATGCGGAAATACACCTCCTCAGTGATGTCCTCGTTTTTCACGTTGTTAAGTTGCAACAATTCTCCGTCAGCCAAATCCTGTGCAGCATAAGAAACAATCTCTATCAAGTCTGTATTGCCTGTCTTAGCCGCACATAGCAATGCATTCGCCAAGATGAAATCGCCCACCAGCACGGCAATTTGGTTGCCATAAGCATTGTTGACGGACTCCTGTCCACGTCGTTCCTCACTCTCGTCAACGATATCATCATGCACGAGGCTTGCCGTATGGAAGAACTCGAAAGTGGCAGCAGTGTAGATGGAATTGTCATTCACCTTACCCTCTCCTACCAGTTTGGCAACGAGGAGCGTAAGCATAGGACGCATCATCTTTCCCCTGCGATTACCGATGGTGGTGAGCACCCGATGAAGCAGTGGATTCGTATGCACAAGATAGGAGTCAAATACTTGTTTGTATTGACTCATCTCGGCTTCAATTGGCTTTCTTATTTGCTGTAATGCATCCATATTCTTGAAAAACATCTGCAAAGTTAGTGCTTTTTTCAAATATAATTCGTAAGTTTACACACAAAATCCTAAAAGACATGGCAAAATTGTTCCTTCTCGATGCTTATGCATTGATTTATAGAGCCTATTATGGTTTCATCAAGAACCCACGCATCAACAGCAAAGGCGAAAACACCTCTGCTGTGCTGGGTTTTGTGAACACGCTCGAGGAGATTCTCACGAAAGAGAACCCCGAATACATCGGTGTGGCATTTGATCCGCATGGCCCCACATTCCGGCACGAGGCGTTTCCTGAGTATAAGGCACAGCGTGAAGAGACACCCGAGGGCATCCGTTTTGCTGTCCCTATTATTAAAGATGTGTTGAAGGCATACCGCATCCCTGTGCTGGAAGTGCCTGGATATGAGGCAGACGATGTCATCGGCACTTTGGCAAAACAAAGCGAATCCATCGGAGAACTTGACACCTACATGATGACACCCGACAAGGATTACGGGCAGTTGGTGGCAAAGAACGTGAAGATGTATAAACCACGATTTGATGGGGGTTTTGACATCATGGGCGAGAAGGAAGTGAAGGAGAAGTATGGCATCAGCGATGTGAAGCAGGTGATAGACCTTTTGGGCTTGATGGGTGACTCTTCCGATAACTACCCTGGCTGTCCGGGTGTGGGTGAGAAGACTGCGGTGAAACTCATCAACGAGTTTGGCAGCATTGAGAACTTGCTTGCCAGCACAGAACAACTGAAGGGTGCCATGAAGAAGAAAGTGGAGGAGCACGTGGAAGACATCAAGATGTCAAAGTTCTTGGCAGCCATCAAAACAGACGTGCCCATAACCCTCAATCTTGAGAGCCTAAAACGCGAACCCATCGATGAACTTGCCCTCAAGGAAATCTTTGAGCGCTTGGAATTCCGCACCCTGATGAGGAGAAAATTGGGAGGTAACGAGTCCTCTCCTGCCACTCCCCCCACCCCATCTGTTTCTTCCAACAAGAACAAGGGGCAGATGGGTGACCTTTTCAGTGGTGACCTCTTTGGAGGCACAAATACACCTCCAACACCCTCTTCTCAAGCCTCTGAGAAGCCAAAATTTACGGACACGGGGCAAGGTGACTTGTTTTTTTCAAATCTCAGCGACATACACGACACCCCTCACAATTACCAACTTGTTGATTCGGAAGAAGAAATGGATAAGTTGGCTGCAAAAATCTTGACTTTCGATTTTGTCAGTTTAGACACAGAAACCACTTCTATCGATGCTGTGTCGGCAAAATTGGTGGGTTTGAGTTTCGCAGTCAACGAAGGAGAAGGATTTTATGTACCAGTGCCCTATCATGAAGAATGGACAGGTGATGACTTCGAGGAATCGTTAAAAGTCGTTAACAAGTTCAAAGCGGTGTATGAGTCAGACAAAATCCTGAAGATTGGACAGAACATCAAATACGACATGATGGTGTTGGCGAACTATGGCATTCATCTCGAAGGCAAGATGTTCGACACGATGATTGCACATTATATTCTTGCACCCGAGTTGCGTCACAACATGGATTATCTCGCAGAGGTGTATCTGAAATACAAGACCATTCATATTGATGCCCTCATTGGCTCAGGCAAGAAACAGCGCTCCATGCACGAATTGGATCCCAAGGAGGTGTATGAATATGCTGCTGAGGATGCAGACGTGACCTTGAAACTGAAGAATATCTTGGAGAAGGACCTGCACGAGAAGGGACTTTTCAAACTCTTCGATGAGGTAGAGATGCCCCTTGTGCCTGTTTTGGCGAGAATGGAGATGAATGGTGCCCGCATTGACGAAGCATCCTTGGCAGAAACTTCCAAGGTGTTCACTGAGCGCATGGAAGCCATTGAGAGGGACATCCGTGAGGTGGCAGGACAGCAACTCAACATCAGTTCTCCAAGACAGATAGGCGAACTCCTTTTTGACCGGCTCAAGATTGACTCCAAACCCAAGAAGACGAAGACGGGGCAGTATGTCACAGACGAGGCCACCCTACTCGCCCTGAAGAGCAAGCATCCTGTGGTGGAGAAGATACTTGACTATCGTGGCTACAAGAAGTTGCTGAGCACCTATATTGATGCCTTGCCACAATTGGTGAATCCACGTACGGGTCACATCCACACATCTTACAATCAAGCGGTTACAGCCACAGGGAGACTCTCCTCCAGTAATCCCAACTTGCAGAATATCCCAATTCGTGACGAGAACGGAAAGGAAGTGCGCAAAGCCTTCATTCCTGACGAGGGCGAACTCTTCTTCTCTGCAGATTATAGCCAGATAGAATTACGTCTCATGGCACATCTGAGCCAAGACAAGAACATGGTGGAGGACTTCAATAGCGGGCATGACATTCATCAAGCCACAGCCTCCAAAATCTTCAAGGTGCCACTTGAAGAGGTGAACAGCACCATGCGTCGCAAGGCAAAGACAGCCAACTTTGGCATCATCTATGGCATCTCTGCCTTTGGTTTGGCTGAGCGCATGGAAGTGAGCCGAGGCGAAGCACGACAACTCATTGACGACTATTTTGCCACTTATCCAGGTGTGAAGGAATACATGGACAAGAGCATCGAGAAAGCCCGTCAGTTGGGCTATACAGAGACGTTGCTTGGACGTCGCTGCCAATTGCCAGACATCAACTCACGCAATGCTGTGGTGCGTGGCTATGCCGAGCGC
>JBGUGM010000159.1:0-1686 GCA_045111535.1 Bacteroidaceae bacterium | reverse complement strand
CCATGCCTTTCACGACAGCAGGGTGGTCTTTGGCAATGCCATACTGCGTGTAGTCGCTCTTAGTGGCATGCTCGATGAGACCCGTGTACCAGACGTGCGTGGTGCCCAACTTCTTGATTTCAGCCAATGCTGCACCTGTGAAGTCAGCCATCTTGCCACAGCCATTCTCCTTCTTTGTGCCGTTGCTCACATTCTTATTGGCATTGGCTCCAAAGAGGCGCGTGAAAACTTGATAGATGATAATCTTTTCCATAGGGTCTTATGCAATTCCGTGAGCAGTCACGTCGCGGCTGATCTTGGCAATCATGCCCTGCAGAGCCTTACCAGGACCACACTCAGTGAAGTCTGTTGCACCTGCTGCAATCATTGCCTGCACCTCGTAAGTCCATTTCACGGGAGCAGTCAACTGTGCGATGAGATTCTGCTTGATTTCCTCTGGGTTGGTATGAGCCTTTGCGTCCACGTTCTGATAAACAGGGCACTTAGGTGTAGAGAATGTGGTGGTCTCGATAGCCTTCTGCAACTCATCTTTAGCGGGTTGCATGAGAGGGGAGTGGAACGCACCACCTACAGGGAGTGGGAGAGCGCGCTTTGCACCAGCAGCCTTCAGAGCCTCACAAGCCTCATTCACAGCCTCCACGTTACCAGAGATAACGAGTTGACCAGGGTTATTGTAGTTAGCAGGAACAACGATGTTGCCGGGCTTAGAGATAGAAGCACAAACCTCTTCCACTTTCGCGTCATCCAAACCGATGATGGCAGCCATTGTGGAAGGAGCAGCCTCACAAGCCTTCTGCATAGCCTGAGCACGCTGAGAAACCAACTTCAGACCATCCTCGAAAGAGAGGGCACCTGCTGCCACGAGAGCAGAGAACTCACCGAGAGAGTGACCACCCACCATGTCGGCATCGAATGCGTCGCCCAGACAGATGGCAGAAATCACAGAGTGGAGGAACACAGCAGGCTGCGTCACCTTGGTCTGCTTCAACTCTTCAGCCGTACCTTCGAACATAATCTTCGTGATGTCGAAGCCAAGGATTTCATTTGCCTTGTCAAACAATTCCTTTGCCTTTGGATTGGTGTCGTAGAGGTCTTTGCCCATTCCTGTGAACTGAGCGCCCTGACCAGGGAATACAAATGCTTTCATATTGTTTTGTTTTTAATCAATAAAAGCACCTTTCCCGTGAGAAAGATGCTTTTTATTTACTAATGTTGATTTACTTTACCTTCTCAACGATAGCCTTGAATGCCTCTGCGTTGTGTACTGCGAGGTAAGCAAGAGTCTTGCGGTTGAGGTCGATGCCAGCCTTGTGGAGAGCGCCGATGAACTGAGAGTAAGACATACCCTCTGCACGAGCGGCAGCGTTGATACGCTGGATCCAGAGAGAGCGGAACTCACGCTTCTTGCGACGACGGTCTGCGAATGCATAAGTGAGGCCTTTCTCATAGGCGTTTTTAGCAACGGTCCACACGTTCTTGCGAGCGCCGAACTGACCTTTTACGCGCTTCAAAATCTTCTTGCGGCGAGCGCGTGATGCAACATGATTTACTGATCTTGGCATAATTTTTTTGCTTTTTGAATGTTAGCGACGTTCGATTACGTTCTTTTCGGGCTAACGATTCGATTAAACTTTTGGTTGATTACTTACTGGATTTTTAACGGAGTGCGAGACAATCGAGCACTTG
>JBGUGM010000158.1:0-7103 GCA_045111535.1 Bacteroidaceae bacterium | reverse complement strand
TGGGTGGATGTGGATGAAATGCCTACCCTCTGCTTCGACCATAATGAGATGGTGCAGAAGGCTCGCCGCATGATTGGCGAAGAAATCAAAGACAAACCCATCGGCAGCAATCTCCTGCCACAACACTTCACGCTGAGCCTGCTTCAGAACCTCTACGAGAGCATCCTCGGCACTTCGATAGACAAACGGAACTTCCGTCGCGCTATCTCCGAAAAAGAATATATCCAGGCAACTGACATGATTGACAAGGAGTCTTCACGTCGAGGAGCCACATTATACAGATTCAAGAAGTAATCCGCAAGGGTTATCAATGACAAACGCAACTCATCAGCAGTTGAAAAATACACTATTAATTAACTACTATAAAAAACAGAAATACTATGTTGGAAGAACTGAAAGAAAAAGTATTCAAGGCCAACCTTGATTTGGTAAAACAGGGACTGGTCATCTTCACATGGGGCAACGTGTCAGGTATTGACCGTGAGAAAGGCCTCGTGGTGATTAAGCCATCGGGCGTGAGCTACGATGAAATGAAAGCAAGCGACATGGTTGTCGTTGACTTGGAAAGTGGAAAAGTTGTTGAGGGAGACCTCAATCCTTCTTCCGACACACCAACCCATCTTGTGCTTTACAAGGCTTTCCCAAACATTCAGGGAGTCGTTCACACCCACTCTACTTACGCTACAGCCTTTGCTCAGGCTGGTAAGGACATCCCTAACATCGGCACCACGCATGCCGACTACTTCTACAAGGCGATTCCTTGCACTCGCGACATGACGAAGGAGGAAGTGGAAGGTCAGTACGAATTGGAGACGGGTAACGTGATTGTTGACGAAATTCTCAACATCCGCAAGATTAACCCTGACCACACACCTGCTGTACTCGTGAAGAATCATGGCCCCTTCTCTTGGGGCACTTCTCCCGACAATGCGGTGTACAATGCCAAGGTGATGGAACAATGCGCCAAGATGGCATTCGTGGCATTCTCTGTCAACCCCAACTTGACCATGAATCCTCTCCTCATCGAGAAGCACTACAATCGCAAGCACGGTCCTAACGCTTATTATGGACAGAAAGGTCAGAAGCACTAATTTAACTAACAATTAACTAAATACAATATAAACTCAATAAAACATATAAGAATATGGCATTTGAAAATTTGGAATTATGGTGGGTGACTGGTGCACAGTTGCTCTACGGTGGTGACGCTGTCGTTGCAGTTGACGCGCACTCAAAGGAAATGGTAGAAGGTCTTAATAAGGGTGGTCTCATCCCTATTAAGGTAGTTTATAAAGGTACAGCCAACTCTTCCAAGGAAGTGGAAGATGTGATGAAGGCTGCCAACAACGACGAAAAGTGCGTAGGTGTCATCACTTGGATGCACACCTTCTCTCCAGCCAAGATGTGGATCAAGGGCTTGCAGGACTTGCAGAAGCCACTCCTCCACTTCCACACACAGTATAATGCAGAGATTCCATGGAGCGAGATCGACATGGACTTCATGAACCTGAACCAGAGTGCTCACGGTGACATCGAGTTTGGTCACATCTGCACTCGTATGCGTGTTCCTCGCAAGGTGGTTTGTGGCTACTGGAAGGATGAGGCTGCTCAGAAGCAGATTGCCATCTGGGCACGTGTGGCAGCAGGTGTTGCTGATGCCAAGAACGTACGCTGCTTGATGTTCGGTATGAACATGAACAACGTGGCTGTGACTGACGGTGACCGTGTGGAGTTCGAGCAGCGTCTCGGCTATCACGTGGACTACTACCCTGTTTCTTCTCTCATGGAGTACTTCAAGCAGGTGACTGATGCTGAAGCAGATGCGCTCGTTGAGGAATACAAGAAACTCTACACCATCAAGATTGACGAGAGCGGTGAGCAGGTATATTGGGAGAAGGTGAAGAACGCTGCCAAGGCAGAAATCGCATTGCGTCGTGTATTGAAGGATGAGGGTGCTACTGCCTTCACCACAAACTTCGACGACCTCGGCGATGCTGACATCAACGATCCTAACTTCGTAGGCTTCGACCAGATTCCAGGTCTCGCTTCACAGCGTCTGATGGAAGAAGGTTATGGTTTCGGTGCTGAAGGTGACTGGAAGACCGCTTGCCTCTATCGCACGCTTTGGGTGATTCAGCAGGGTATGCCTATCGGTTGCTCCTTCCTCGAGGACTACACCCTCAACTTCGCTGGCGACCGCAGTTCTTGCCTGCAGAGCCACATGCTCGAGATTTGTCCGCTCATCGCAACCGACAAGCCAAAGCTCGAAGTACACTTCCTCGGCATCGGTATCCGCAAGCAGCAGACTGCTCGCCTCGTCTTCACTTCTAAGGTAGGTCGTGGTATCAAGGCTACAGTTGTTGACCTCGGCAACCGTTTCCGTCTCATCTCTCAGGAGGTTGAGTGCATTGAGCCAAAGCCCATGCCAAAACTTCCTGTTGCATCCGCTCTTTGGGTGCCACAGCCAACTTTCGAAATCGGTGCTGGTGCATGGATTCTCGCAGGTGGTACACACCACAGCGCATTCTCTTACGACATCACGGAAGAGTACTGGGAAGATTTCGCAGAAATGCTCGGCATCGAGTATGTGAAGATTAACAAGAACACCACCATCAGTGAGTTCAAGCATGACCTCCAGATGAACGAGGTGTACTACATGTTGAACAAAGCACTGAAGTAATATGACCGCAAAACAAACGATAGAAGCAGGTAAAGCCATTCTCGGTATCGAGTTTGGCTCTACCCGTATTAAGGCAGTTCTCATTGACGAAGAGAACAAGCCAATAGCTCAGGGAAGCCACGAGTGGGAAAACCAGCTCGTTGACGGCCTTTGGACTTACAGCACCGAAGCTATCTGGTTCGGTCTTGAAGATGCTTACGCAGACCTCCGCAAGAACGTAATCAAAGAATATGACTGTGAGATTGAGCATCTTGCATCAATCGGTATCTCAGCCATGATGCACGGATACATGGCATTCGGTCCTACAGGTACAGCAAGCAAGGGAGCTCCAGCTTCTGAGGCAGAGAAGATTCTCGTGCCTTTCCGCACATGGCGTAACACTAACACTGGTGCAGCTGCAGCAGAGCTTTCAAAGCTATTCAACTATAACATTCCACTCCGTTGGTCAATCTCTCACCTCTATCAGGCAATCCTCAATGGTGAGGAGCACGTGAGTGACATCACATACATCACTACCCTCGCCGGTTACATCCACTGGCGTCTCACAGGTGAGAAGGTACTCGGTGTTGGCGATGCTTCAGGTATGATTCCTGTTGATCCAAAGACCAAGTCTTACAACGCTGAGATGGTTAAGAAGTTCAATGACCTCGTTGCTCCAAAGGGTTACCCATGGAAACTTGAGGACATCCTTCCCAAGAGCATCTCGGCTGGTGAGTATGCTGGAACGCTTACTGAACACGGAGCACAACGTCTCGACATCTCTGGACACCTCAAGGGTGGTTGCCCGCTCTGTCCTCCAGAGGGTGACGCAGGCACAGGCATGGTAGCCACAAATGCCGTTAAACAGCGTACAGGTAACGTGTCTGCAGGTACATCTTCATTCTCAATGATTGTACTTGAGAAGGACCTCTCCAAGCCAAACGAGATGATTGACATGGTTACTACACCTGACGGCTCACTCGTTGCCATGGTTCACTGTAACAACTGTACTTCAGACATCAACGCATGGGTAAAGCTCTTCAAGGAATATCAGGAACTTCTCGGTGTACCAGTAGATATGAACGAGGTTTACGGCAAGCTCTACAACCACGCTCTTACAGGTGATGCAGACTGCGGTGGTGTACTTGCTTACAACTACATTTCTGGTGAGCCTGTAACAGGTCTTCAGGAAGGTCGTCCTTTGGTTGTACGTTCTGCCAATGACAGGTTCAACCTTGCCAACTTCATCCGTACAAACCTATACGCTACTGTAGCAGTTCTCAAGCTCGGTAACGACGCACTCTTCAAGGAAGAGAAGATTAAGGTTGACCGTATCACTGGTCATGGTGGTCTCTTCAAGACTCCAGGCGTAGGACAGCGTGTACTTGCAGCAGCCCTCAACTCCCCTATCTCCGTGATGGAGACAGCTGGCGAAGGTGGTGCATGGGGTATCGCTCTTCTTGCATCTTACCTCGTGAACAATCCAAAGAAGCAGAATCTTGCCGACTGGCTTGAGAGCGTAGTATTCGCTGGCAACACTGGTGTTGAAATTGCTCCTACCAAGGAAGATGTGGAAGGCTTCAACAAGTACATCGAAGTTTACAAGCAAGGCTTGGCAATCGAGCAAGCAGCAGTTGACAACAAGAAATAACGTTTAATATATATTAATAAGTATTATGGCTAATTCAATTCAAGTTTTGAATCACGCTGCCGACAACATTCGTATCTTGGCAGCCAGTGCAGTAGAAAAGGCTAAGTCTGGTCACCCCGGTGGTGCAATGGGCGGTGCCGACTTCATCAACGTTTTGTATTCAGAGTATCTGAAATATGACCCAAAGAACCCTGAGTGGGTGGGTCGCGACCGCTTCTTCCTCGATCCAGGTCACATGGCTCCAATGCTCTACTCTCAACTCTGCCTCACAGGCAAGTTCTCTCTCGAAGAGTTGGCACAGCTCCGTCAGTGGGGTTCTCCCACTACTGGTCACCCAGAGTTTGAGATTGCTCGTGGCATAGAGAACACTTCTGGTCCTCTTGGTCAGGGTCACGTGTTCGCTGTTGGTGCTGCCATCGCTGCCAAGTTCTTGGCTGCTCACACAGGCAACCCAACTTTTGCAAAGGAGACTATCTACGCTTACATCTCTGATGGTGGTGTTCAGGAAGAGATTTCTCAGGGCGGTGCACGTATCGCTGCTGTCCTCGGACTTGACAACCTCATCATGTTCTATGACTCTAACGACATTCAGCTTTCTACTGAGACTAAGGAAGTTATGACAGAGGATACTGCTGCTAAGTATCGTGCTCTCGGTTGGGAAGTGATTGAAATCGTTGGTAACGACGCTGCACAGATTCGTGCTGCTCTCGACAAGGCTCAGAAGGTGGAAGGCAAGCCAACCCTCATCATCGGTAAGTGCATCATGGGTAAGGGTGCCCTCAAGGCTGATGGCACATCTTACGAGGCTAACTGCAAGACTCACGGTGCTCCTCTTGGTGGCGACGCATTCATCAACACTATCAAGAACCTTGGTGGTGACCCAGAGAATCCATTCCAGATTTTCGACGACGTGAAGGAACTCTATGCTAACCGTGCCAAGGAACTCGAGGCTATCTGCGCAGAGCGTTATGCTGAGGAGAAGGCTTGGGCTGCTGCCAACTCAGAGAAGGCTGCTCAGCAGGCTGACTGGTTCAGCGGCAAGGCTCCAAAGATTGACTGGAGCAAGTGCGTTCAGAAAGACAACGATGCCACTCGTTCTGCATCTGCAGCATGTCTGTCAGTACTCGCAGAGCAGGTACCAAACATGATTTGTGCTTCTGCCGACCTTTCCAACTCAGATAAGACTGACGGCTTCCTCAAGAAGACTCACGCCTTCACCAAGGGCGACTTCTCAGGTGCCTTCTTCCAGGCAGGTGTGGCAGAGCTGACTATGGCTTGCTGCTGCATCGGTATGGCTCTGCACGGTGGTGTCATCCCAGCATGTGGTACCTTCTTCGTATTCTCTGACTACATGAAGCCAGCCGTACGTATGGCAGCCCTCATGGAGCTTCCAGTGAAGTTCATCTGGACTCACGACGCATTCCGTGTAGGTGAAGACGGCCCTACTCACGAGCCAGTTGAGCAGGAGGCACAGATTCGTCTCATGGAGAAGCTGAAGAACCACTCTGGCAAGCCATCAGTGCTCGTTCTCCGTCCTGCTGACGCTCAAGAGACTACCGCTGCATGGGCACTTGCTATGGAGAACATGGCTACCCCATCTGCCCTCATCCTCTCTCGTCAGAACATCAACAACCTGCCAGCAGGCAACGACTACAGCCAGGCAGCCAAGGGTGGCTACATCGTGGCAGGCTCTGACGCTAACCCAGACGTGATCCTCGTGGCTACAGGTTCAGAGGTATCTACCCTCGTGGCAGGTGCTGAACTCCTCCGCAAGGATGGCAAGAAGGTTCGCATCGTCAGCGTTCCATCTGAGGGTCTCTTCCGTCAGCAGTCTAAGGAGTACCAGCAGAGCGTTCTTCCACAGGGCGTGAAGAAGTTCGGTCTCACCGCAGGTCTGCCAGTGAACCTCCTCGGTCTCGTGCCAGAGGCAGAAGGCAGCATCTGGGGTCTCGAAAGCTTCGGTTTCTCAGCTCCTTACAAGGTGCTCGACGAGAAACTCGGCTACACTGCAGAAAACGTTTACGCACAAGTAAATAAACTCTTTTAAATAATTAGGAATGAGGAATTAGGAATGAGGAATTGATACCAAGTCATGCACTCTTCCTAATTCCTCACTCCCTCATTCCTAATTCCTAATTCTATGATAGTTGGTATCGCATCCGATCATGCGGCATTCCCATTAAAACAGTTCGTCAAGAAATATCTTGAGGAGAAAGGCTACGAGTACAAGGACTACGGCACCTATACCGAAGAATCTTGTAACTATGCCACTTATGGCCACGCATTGGCTGAAGGCATCGAGAAAGGCGAAGTATATCCTGGCATCGCCATGTGCGGTTCGGGCGAAGGCATCTCCATGACCCTCAACAAGCACCAGAGCATCCGTGCCGGTCTTGTTTGGCAACCCGAGATTGCTCACCTCATTCGCGAGCACAACAACGCCAACGTGATTGTCTTCCCCGGTCGTTTCATCAGCGAAGACGTATGCCGCCAATGTCTTGACGAATTCTTCAACACAGAGTTTGCTGGAGGTCGTCATCAACAACGCATTGAAGACATCCCCTGCAAATAAAGTCAAACAATAACAGCAAAGAAGGCACATCCGACATCCATTTGTCAGATGTGCTTTTTTGTTCACCCTGCATCATAGCTTTTTAGTAAATCATTATGTAATTTACATAGCTTTTTAGTAAATCATTATGTAATTTAACGTGAGTTCGACGAATTCACCACAGTGCAAGTTGTGTGTCTAAAGTTCTTTCACATACGATGCATGGTTTCTTTGGGAAGAAG
>JBGUGM010000157.1:0-4899 GCA_045111535.1 Bacteroidaceae bacterium | reverse complement strand
TTCTTCACAGGCAGTGGTTTCTCTTTGGTGGCATTCTTGAAGGCTGTATAGGCGAACTTCAAACCTCCGTGGTCACCAAGGTTCTCACCACAGCAAAGGTCACCATTGGCATTGAGGTCGGGCAGCACCTTGATGGCAGAGAAGAAGTCCTTGATGACTTGTGCACGTTCATTGTACTTGTCACCATCACCTTCTGCCCACCAATCGCGGAAGTTTCCGTCCTTGTCGAACTGACGACCTTGGTCGTCGAAACCGTGCGACATCTCATGCCCTATGACCACACCAATGGCTCCATAGTTGAAAGCATCGTCTGCCTCCATGTCGAAGAACGGATATTGCAGAATGCCTGCAGGGAAACAGATTTCGTTGGTGGTGGGGTTGTAGTAGGCATTCACCGTTTGCGGATCCATATACCATTCGTCACGGTCAACCGGTTTCTTCCATTTGCGGCTGAGCATGTCGGCATGTGACCACTTCGACACCTCCTTCATATTCTCATAGAGTGTCTTTGCCGGATCAATGTTCATCTTTGAGTAGTCGCGCCACTTGTTCGGATAGCCCACTTTCACATAGAAAGAATCCAATTTCTCATGGGCTGCCTTCTTGGTGGATTCGCTCATCCACTCCTGTGCATCGATGCGTTGACCAAGTGCAATCTGGAGGTTCTTGATGAGTTGCTCCATACGAGCTTTGTTGGCTGGCGGGAAATATTTCTCCACATAGAGTTGACCTACCGCTTCGCCCAGCACGCTATTGACGATGCTGACACTACGTTTCCAACGTGGACGGGGTTCCTTGGCTCCCGTCATGATACGTCCATTGAAGTCAAACACTTCTTCATACACCGTGTCGCCCAACATCGAACCTGCCGAATCCAATATCTGCCACTGCATCCAGTCTTTCAGCACTTCCACAGGGGTGTCTTTCAACACCGTCAAGGCTTCCTTCACCGCTTCGGGTTGTCCCACTGAGAGGGAATCAATCTCGGTGAGACCTTGCACATCGAAATAGGTTTTCCAATCAAAGCCTGCATATTCCTTTGTAAAGTCTGCAAAGGACATCTTGTGATAGTTGGAGGCTGGATCACGCAATGCCACCTTGTCACGTCCCGCCTTTGCCATGCGAGTCTCCAATGCCAAGATGTTCTCCATCTTCTTTTGAGCCGCCTCTGGCGTTTCACCCACAAACTGGAACATCTTCACGATATGTTTTTTGTAGGCCTCCAATATCTTCTTGTGTGCCTCATCATCCTTCACATAGTAGTCACGTTCCAGAGAGTAACCGCCCTGCGAGAGTTCCAGAAGGTTCTGGGTGGATTCCATCATGTCGGCACCCACATAACTTCCCCACAATTCTCCGAAACCCACACCCTCGACATTCATCTGATTAATCAGCGCAATCAGTTCTGCTGTTGTCTTCACAGCAGCCACACGCTTCAAATCTGCCATCACAGGCGTCACACCGTCTTTGTTCTGACGCACAGAATCCATACGCAAGGCATAGAGGTCACCAATCTTCTGACCCAATGAACCCTTTTCCTGAGGCTGTGCAGCAAGCCCTTCGATAATCTCGCGGATACGCTTCTGATTCTCTTCAGCCACCACATCGAAACTGCCATAACGAGAGAACTCGGGGCGTAACGGATTCTTGGCAATCCATCCACCACAAGCATACTGATAGAAGTCGGTACCAGGCTTGGCACTCGTATCCATATTTTCCAACTTGATGCCCATCGTCTGGGCATTCGCCATTGTTGATGCTACCATCGTCATTATCATCAAAAAGTTTTTAGTGTTCATCATATCTTTTACGTTTTGAAGTGGCAAAGGTACGACATATTCTCCTAACAGCCAAGGAAACGAAGAAAAAGTTGAGAAGGCAACAAAAAAGCACGCTTACCGCGTGCCATTCTGTTTCTTCTCCATCGAGATGAGCAGACCTGAGATGAGGTCTTTCTGGGGATAAGATTTACAAGAGGACTTCCATTGACCGAGGAATTTGACAACCCAATTGAAGATCTCGTCAGTCATTTCATTGTCATGCTGGGTTCGGACATATTCGGCCATGCGCCTCAGGATCCGCTCCTGCTCGGGATAAGAGGATTCACTTTTCCATTCCTGATGATAACTCTGCAGACGGTCTGCCACCAATCTGCCATCGGCTGGGGTCCTCTTCGGTGTCAACACACTTCTACAATAATCAATCGTGCGTAAGTAAGGGAGAGCGGCTGCCGAGACGGCTCTGTCGCCTACCATCTCATCGAGGATGGCACGTCCTACTGACCTCTCATTGTCTGTCAGCCCGTCAGCACGAGAACGAATGAAGTTGAACATATCTGTCAGCAAGGCAGTATTTTTCGGGCTGTACATCAGGGTGAAGTTGTCGCGGTAGAAGGTCATGCGAGTGGTGAAAGGCTCTTGCCAATACATGCTGTCCTCAACGAGAGTGTCCGCAGCCTCAACGACAGGATCATAAGCAGGTCTCACGAAATCCTTTGGACCTTCTATCTCGTAGAGGTTTCCGATGCAGTAAGACGAGCGATCATCCATTTTCCATTCCGTCGCCACCACGATGCGATTGCCTGGATGGTCTTTTGAGTTGCTGCGGAGCACCAATACGTTATAGGTCGTATTCTCTCCAATCACGATGGGGTCATCCTGGTCATTGTAGCGCACAACGGTCTTCTTGTACTTTGCCTTATCGGCTTCAGAGGCATTCTCAGGGAGTCCATTCATCTGGCCGTAGTAGGTCACGTCCCCGTCCTGGCTGTCCTGCTCGAAAGCATCTTGCAGATCCTTCATCTTGGTGAGGACGCCCTCTCCCTTAAAGAATCTGAATTCCCAGATGTTGCATCGCCAAGGATCGGAGGTGCTGGTTTTGCCCTGTTCACGAGTGGTGTTCGTGATGGTCACGCCTTTCGAGGTCTTGAACTTCTCAAATGCCTTGAGTACGTTCTTCTGAGCCGACACGTTCAGGCTCATGAGTGTTGCCAACAACAAGGTGGCATAACGGATGTTACTTGTTTTCATATTCTTGCTTGTTATAGTTGTTTATATTTCAATCATGTTTCTTGCTTCTGCGAGGTATTCCTTATATTCTTTGTTCAGGGCTGCCATAGCCGCATCCAGTTCGAGTTGCTCCACCAAGAAGGCTTGTTCGAGTTGCCACATTTGGTAATTCCTCTCCACTTGTGCCAGTTCCTCTTCGCTCACCTCTGGCAGGAAGGGCACTTCCTCCTGTTCCTCTTCTTCCACTACAGGGCGAGTATGACGGTGATGCTTCTTGATGCGTTTCGTGGGAGTGTTGTATGCCACTTGTTCCACCGCAAGTGATGCAGGAGTCTGCACGGTTGGCACTTCCTTCTCCTCTGGTACTTCGGGTTTTACCACAGGTGCTGGCTTTTGTGCGATTTGAGGAGCAGTCTCTTGCTGAAGAGTCGGGATGCTGAATCTACCCAATACAAACCATAACGTCAGACAGGCTGCTATTGCTGCGATACTCCAACCAATATAGCGATGGATACGTACCCGTTTCCGTTCAGCCATCGTCTGGTCATAGAGGGCTTCACCCAACATGAGTTCACCCAACATCTCAGCGATGATTTTCCACTCGGCAGGAGCATCAGGGCGATTCACCTCGATGGCAAGTTGGCGTTCCTCCTCAAGGGAGGTCTTGCCTTCCATATATAAATCGATGAGTCGATTGACTTCTTGCGGTGTCATAAGTTCATTCTCCTTTTCATTTCGTTAAACACTTTTTTTCTTGCCATTGCCACCATACTTTGTACAGAGGCTTTTGCGATGCCCGTCTGCTGGGCGATTTCTTCTGTCGAGAGTCCGTCTTGCTGTCGCATCTCGAAGAGTTGTCGTTCACGGGGTTGCAACTGACGAATGGCTTCATCCAGAGCCTTCAAACTTTCTTCCCGTTCCACTTCCTCATGGGGAGAAAGGTGTGGTGAGGGTCTTGTTTCGCTCATGCTGTCCGTCTCTCTCACCAGCGTGAGGTGTTGCCGTCGTTTCATATTCACACAGCAGTTCTTCGCCACTCTCACCGCCAACGCTTCCACGTTACGTCCTTCGTCCAACTGCTGACAGTATCGCCACAATTGCAGAAGCGTCTCCTGTGCCACGTCCTCTGCATCATCCGCTGAACCGAAGAAATCTCGTCCGATGCGGAGAATCAGAGGACGCAGTCGCGCTGCGGTCTGTTCAAATGTGGGTCTGTCCATGCTGTTTCTGAGTTGTTTCTACCCTACTTACGTAAGAAAAAGGAAAAACTTAAGTTGAAAAACGCCACAAATTTACAAAAAAATTAAAAAAATATTAGTAACTTTGCACCCGATTTTAACTAAAGGGGTGCTCGCTGGCTGCGGGCTGAGATGATACCCATGAACCTGATGCAGGTAATGCTGCCGTAGGAACGATTAAACGGGACATGCCCTTTTAGGATGTTTAATCTTTAGTTAAATTACAGTTTTATGGTAAAAAGATTTTTAGCCGCATGCTTTTTTTTAAGTTCTATGGGCATGATGGCGCAGAGCCAGCAGGATGGCTTGAAAGAAATTGACCTCGATGAGGTCAGCGTAGTTTCCACACGTGCAGGAGAAAACACTCCTATTGCCCACACAAATGTGAGCAAGGAGCAGATTGCCAACCTGAATAGTGGCAAAGACCTTCCTTTCCTGTTGTCGATGACACCCAGCGTGACGATGACAAGCGATGCGGGTAATGGTGTGGGGTACACAAGTCTGAGGGTGCGCGGTGTTGACCCTACACGAATCAACGTCAACGTGAATGGCATCCCATTGAACGATGGCGAAAGTGCGCAGGTGTATTGGGTGAACATGGCGGATTTTGCCTCCAGTGCAGAAAACATCCAGATTCAGCGTGGTGCCGGTAC
>JBGUGM010000156.1:0-18017 GCA_045111535.1 Bacteroidaceae bacterium | reverse complement strand
ATGCCAAATAGAACTCGGTAGGGTCTGCTTCGAAGGCAGGGATGTCGAACACATCCAGTTCCATGGGCATGGTGTGGTAAGCAAATTTAGCATTGACGAAATTGCCTGTCGTAAGGAAGGAACGCCAACCCATGTAACGAGGATCATCCTTGAAGCGGGTGTTGTAGCGGAGTCCACGTCCCACCTGGTGCGATTTGTAGTTGCACCCGAACAAGGCACCTGCTGACACACCGATGATGCCATCGACAGTGATGCCTGCTTCCTGCATCACATCGAAAAAGCCCTCGGAAAAGAGTCCACGCATGCCACCACCTTCCAGTACTAGTCCTCGTTTCATGTTATCATTGCTCATTATTGGGGGCAAAGATACGAAAAACTCCTAACTCCTAACTCTTAACTCCTAACTTTTGTTTATCTTTGTACCGTAAAAAAAGAAAGAACATGAAAAAGAGTCTGTTTTTCATCCTGTTGCTGTGCGTGTGTATAGGTGTGCAGGCACGTAAGAAAGAGCATCGTTCTTCTGATGAGAAGGGTGGCCGTCCCAAGGTGGCATTGGTGCTTGGTGGTGGTGGTGCGAAGGGTGCTGCTTCTGTGGGAGTGTTGAAGTATGTGGAGAAATCGGGTGTACCTATCGATATGGTGGTAGGTACGAGCATCGGTTCCATTGTGGGAGGTTTGTATGCGATGGGGCAGACGAGTGAGCAACTGGATTCGCTATTCCGTACAAGGGCATGGGCAGACCTTTTCACGGGCTCCTTAATGGGTGACAGCATCGTGAGGACATTGAGAGACCTGACGGGTCGGGAGATGGTGTTCGACTCCTTGAAGATACCTTTCCGTTGTGTGGCAGTGGATATGAACGGGATGAAGGAAGTGGTGCTGAAAGAGGGTAACTTGGCGCAGGCGATGCGTGCCAGCATGGCAATCCCTGTGGTGTTCAAGCCTGTGAAGATAGGTAATATGAGGCTTGTTGATGGGGGTGTGCTGAACAACTTGCCTGTGGATGTGGCAAGGGATATGGGTGCCGACTATGTGATAGCCGTCGATTTGACTGTGAATAAACACGAAAATAATACTTCTTCACTCCTGTCGCTGTTGCGTCCAGACTTGAAGAAGTATCAGAAGAATTGCAAGGATGCCGACATCTACATCAACCCCAACCTGAAAGGTTATGGGGCAGAGGACTTCATGCCTGCCAAGATTGCCGAGATGATTACCCTGGGTGAGAAAGCAGGCAAGGCATCGTTGAAGGAGATGAAGAATTTAAAGAAAAAACTTTAACTTCTTTGTAATTGTCTCCTATAACTCCACACAAAGTAGAAGCACAGGGAGAGGGATGCCAGTACAACAAGGCTCGTCCACAGTAGGGTGGAGGAACCACCATCTGTACCTGTGCCACTGAGCCAGTTCACAGCAGAGTGGAGGGTGTCAATCACATTTTCCTTGCAGGAATCGATGATGTCCTGTGGAACGATGGAGTCATTGGCAGGTGCAATCACTGAATCCTTGATGGGCTTGACAACATGAGTGGTGTCAGGCTCGATTCTGATGCGAGGGCGGTTGGAACTGCCCGGCCATGCAATGTCTAAAAGTTGGAACATAAGCGTAAGAATTTAGATGTAAATGTATGATGTTATCTGTAAATTTCGATGAGCGTATAGACAGACCACAGAAGGATGCCGATGAGGAAACTGATGGCGTTGCACAGGAGACTGTAAATGACAGCCTGTCTTGTGTTGCGGGTGAAATACCAGTACCATACGGCTTCAACAAGAATGACTATCGCTTCGCCAATGAGGATGTCACCCATGCTGTCGTTGACGAGCAGCACATACAGGTTCAACGGTATGTTGGTCAGCACATTGACAGCGATGGACGAGATGAGCACCTTCTTTCGCCGTTCCAGCAGGAGCCACAATACCCCATACTCGATGAGGATGGTGGGGATGAGCGAGGCGAGCAGTTGGAGAATCAGTTGCGCTGTCATAATCCTTCCTTGTATATTTATAATGTGGCGAGCAGATACCCTGGTATCAGTGCCGCAGCCAGCAATCCGAATGCCAACCCCTCTTTACCTTTCAGCAGCATATTTGCCCAATAGAGCGTGACGGGCATGGTGCAGTTGACCAAGAAGAGCCCTGTGAGCATCACCGCAATATGGAGGTCTTTACCGATGAAGCAAAGGATGGCTCCCACCACCATGAGCGTCACGGCTTTCCATATTCCTAAACCCTTTACAAACCATCCACCTGCCATCTTTCCCAACATCGACACGGCTCCCAACACCATGATGAGTGTGGCATTCTTTGTGATGCCTGTCGTAAAAGCCTCTCCTGCAAATGAGCGTCCTACCACGATGAGCATGATGAGGAGGATGAGAAATACACTGACCACACTTCCTTTGGAGGGTTGAGGGCTATTCATCTCAAATTCCACTCCGAATGGCCTCCCCCCCTGGAGACTGGGAAACTTAAGCGTCTGTATTGCCAACGCTCCTATTCCTAACAGGAACACATAGAGCAGAGCCCATGAAGCGAACACCGCTCCGATAGCCAATCCAAAGGCACCTGTGGAAACAAACACACCCAAGGCTCGGATGTCATTCCCTGTGTGTACGGCAGTCTGTTTGCCACCCCATACGTGAAAGAGCGAATTACCCATGCCGAGCAGGACAGGGGTTAACCAACCCACGCATTGTGCAATTTCTGTTGTCTGTTGTCTGTTGTCCGTTGTCAACGCTGTTGTCACCGACGCTATCATCACTGCCAATGTCAGTAACAGCACGGAACCCAGCAACATCCAATGCTTCTGTTGCATCTTGTCTGCACACCAACCCGTGAGGGGCTGTGTGAGGAATGCAAGCACGTTGTAAGTCACGTAAATCATCACGATGTTCGTGCTTTCAGCCGTCGTGAGGTACAGGCAACAGATGCACAGACCATCAACGAGGAAATGCATCAATGCACTCAATCCCGTCAATCTGATGCACCCGTGTCCACAGCGTCGTAACATAGTCGTTTTGTCATCTTTTGCCGCAAAAGTACATAAAAATGTACAAGTGAACATAAAAATACAGACTCTTTTTGTTTATTTTAGATTTTTTTTAATACCTTTGCCCAATAATACTCATCTCTAAAACCTTATTCTTATGGACTTTGTCATGATTTTGCAACTGCTTATCGTGCTGCTTGCCCTCTATGTGGGATCGCGCTATGGCAGTTTGGCATTGGGTGCCATATCAGGCATCGGTCTTGCCATTCTCGTGTTGGGCTTCGGATTAACACCGGGTTCCCCTCCTACTGACGTGATTTACATCATTGTGGCGGCTGTGACTTGTGCGGGCATTATGCAGGCATCGGGAGGTATGGATTGGCTGATACAGATGGCTGAAAAGTTGCTACGAAAAAATCCAGGACATATTACATTCCTTGCTCCCTTCTGTACTTTCTTCCTGACGGTGTTGGTGGGTACAGGACACGTGGTATATACTTTGATGCCAATTATCTGTGACATTGCGTTGAAGAAAGGTATTCGACCAGAACGGCCTTGTGCTGTTGCATCTATTGCATCGCAGGTGGGTATCACTTGCTCACCCATTGCTGCAGCCGTTGTAGCATTCGTCAGTATCTCCAACGCCAATGGCTTCGACATTGCCATCCCCGATGTACTGATGGTTTCGATTCCTGCTTGTCTTTGCGGATTGACTGCTGCTGCACTTTGTTCCTATAAGCGTGGAAAAGACCTCGATAAAGATCCTGAGTTCCAAGAGAAACTGCAAGATCCTGAACAACGTGCTTACATCTATGGTTCAAATGCCACTACATTGGACAAGGAGATTCCTCGGTCGGCAAAGACTGCTGTCTTCATCTTCCTGGGTGCCTTGATCATCATTGTCTTCTTCGCTGTTTTCCAGAACGCTCTTCCTTCCTATGAAACCTTACGTGCAGTCAAAGGTAGTCATGACCTGTATATTGACGAAAATCTTACCATGACTGCAAGTCAATTGGTGAAGGCAAAGGTGCATGTGACGGGAGTGACAGAATGGTTTGACAAGCCATTGACTATGAATGTGGTCATCCAGATGATCATGATATCTGCTGCCGCTTTGATGATTATCTTTGCAAAAGCAAGTCCTAAGAAAGCGGTGGCGGGTTCTGTCTGGCAGTCAGGTATGGTGGCTGTGGTGGCTATCTATGGTATCGCATGGTTGGCAGACACCTATTTCAGCAATTATATGGACCAGATGCAAAGCGGTCTTGAGGGTGTTATTGGTCAATATCCTTGGGCAATCGCATTGGTGTTCTTCGTTGTTTCTGTGCTTATCAACAGCCAAGGTGCTGTGGTAGTGGCGATGCTGCCGTTGGCATACTCGTTAGGCATCCCTGGACCTATACTCCTCGGTGTACTTCCTTCGGTGTATGGCTACTTCTTCATCCCGAACTACCCATCTGATATTGCTACCGTAAACTTTGACCGTTCAGGCACCACCGTCATCGGTAAGTATCTCTTGAACCACTCGTTCATGATGCCTGGTCTTGTCAGTGTCTTTGTCAGCACCATTGTGGGTCTGATCATCACAACGATTATTTATTAATTACAATATGAGAAAGTTTTTATTAACTGTTTTTGTGGCAACATTAGCCACCCTGCCTCTTTGGGCAGAGAATGAAGAGACGCAGGAAGTCACTATGCCTGCTGAAGAGAGAATTGAGGTATCGGAGTTTGAACCCAATGGCACCCCTGGTGCTGGTTTCATCACCGACCTCGTGAACAACAGTCTGGAAAGTGCCTTCCAGAGTGCTGCTCCTGTCCCTGCAGGTAAGCCTCAGTTGGGCAGAAAGTTGACGGACTATGCCAGTGCGCCTAAGTTTGGTGGTTACTTCATAGGAAAGTATGCATACAGTGATGCAGCAGGTTCGAAGGGTGGTGCAGGCTTCAGCCAGCGACTCATCCGTCTGTATGTTGATGGTACCATCCTCACCGATTTCAAGTATCGTGTTCAAATGCAGGTGAACAACTCCACCTTTCACATGAAGGATTACTTTGTGGAGTGGTCACATTGGAAGGAACTCGCCATCAAAGTGGGTCAGTACAAGCGTGCTTTCCTCTTCGAGAACCCTTACAATCCTTGGGATGTAGGTGCAGGTGAATATTCTCAGATTGTCACTAATCTGGCTGCCACCAGCGATAAGGACGGCAATGTTGGTAATGGTGGTCGTGACCAAGGCTTGCAGGTGCAGGGTGACCTTTTCCCAGCCAAGTCGGACGGACACCGTTTCATCCACTACCAGTTGCAGGTGATGAATGGTCAGGGCATCAATACAGCAGACAAGAATGGACACAAGGATTACATCGGCTCTCTTCAGGTGCAACCCATCAAGGATCTCTTCATTGGTGTGTTTGGTTGGACAGGTGACTATGTTCTTGCCGATGGTACAGAAGTGGATCGCAACCGTTGGGCTGCTTCTGTGAAATATGAGCACAATGATTGGTCTGCACGTTTCGAATATGCTCACGCTCAGGGCTTGCTCGCCAACTATCAAGGTGAAGGTAAGGCAGATGGCTGGTATGCCACTGTTGGTGTTCCTTGCACCCCTTGGCTCAAGGTCTATGGTAAGTACGACGCTTACCGTGCCGATAAGACTTGGGACACCACCAAGACGATCTATAGTATCATTCCTAACTTCCAGATTCACAAGAATCTGATGTTGCAGGTGCAGTACAACCATGTCCATGATCGCAACCTTGCTGACAAGGACTACAACGAACTCTGGGCAGAGATGTACGTAAGATTCTAAAAGGTCACCGTTAATTAAGGGAGACTCGTTATTTGAACGAACCTCCCTTTTTCATTCTTTCGTTGAAATGGATTGATCATTAACAAAAACGACTCATGCTCCTTACCAGAGTGTTGCCAACAATGCTGCTAAGCATCCTTGCATTCATGGGTGCAAGGGCACAAGATGCTGTTATCGACTCGATGAAGAATACTTCGGGCGATAGCAACAGGAATGTGCTCATGAATGCTTCATCTGCAACACAGCCCCGCCAGATTTCTCTGGGGTTGCCCATCTCTGGCTATGCATACATCTTCGAGGACGGTTTGCCGGTGTCATACTATAATTATCAAGTCTATCCTTACAAGTCATGGCACAATGGCGTGAGCCACGAATCAGTACGGACGATGGGACCTCAGGACATGGTGCTGAAATACGGTGTCATCACCTACAGCGTGGACAGCAAGTCAAAATTGGCAGGTGATAGACTCGAGGGCAAGATGAATTACTCGTTCAACCATTTCGGACGTCATACCGTTGATGCTAACATCTCTACTCCGCTTGGTAAAGGATGGGGCATCAGTGTGGGCACCTATCAGAACTTTGACCCCGGAAGTAATCACCTTGACATGATAAGGCTTCAGGAGAGTGCGCATTTCTATAAGGCAGCCCTCTCCAAGAGTTGGAACGAAGGTAGGGGTAAGGCTGGACTCGTCTATCAGTATTCGAGGTTCTTTGAGATTAACGAGAACTATGGTCCCTTTATCTTCGTGGGTGATGGCAGTGTGAGGGAGTACGATGGATTTAAGTTGGGCATTGACCAATATCGTCCTCCTAACAGCACGATGAAGTATCTTGACGTGGAAACAGGAAAGATGATGGAGCAGGACATTGATGATGCCAACACAAGCAATGTGCACCACGTGAACTTTGTCATGGACTATCTGTGGGACAATGGTCTGAAACTCTCTGTACATAGCAAGTTCAAGCACGGACATTCCTTCCGTTCCAACGGAGCGGTGATGGGGGTGAGCGATGCCTTGACAGGTAGTGGATACACTTATGAGGATGGGACAGATTATGCTGGCAAGGTGCAGACACGTAGGATGCTCCGTTTTGATGGGCTCGAACATTCGTGGATGACCAATGCGGCTCTCACGGGCAAATCGAAAGATCAACGTCACAACTGGTGTGCAGAGGTGGACTACTGGCTCAATCACGGAGGTGTTAGCACGTCCATGTACCTGTTTGCCCACGAAGCCAAGAAAGATCCGAAACTCCTGTTGCTCAATGGCAATGAAGGCTTCTCCTACAACTCCTATGCTGAATACTATGACGGACATGAGCACAAACTTTTTGGACTGGTGTCCGACGAATGGAATGTAAATCGTCGTCTGTGGCTCTACGGAGGAGTGAGACTTGAATACCTCAATGTGCGGGGACTTGCTGCCAATGACACGCATCCAGGCAATGTCCGCCATGTGGGCTTCAGTTTGGCAGACGATGGTGTGGTGAAGAACCATTTCAGCGACCACCACTTTAATTACGCTTTCATCGGGAGTGCGCGCTATGCCCTGCTGAAGGGTTTCGGCTTACAGGCAGAATATTCTTCAGCCATCACCCACTCGCAGTTGTTCCACTATGGTACCTACAATTATCCCACCCAGAAAGGGATGGTCACCAACTATTTTCGTGGTGGCATCTACTGGAAAAACTCATGGATAGACCTCACCTCACAAATCACCCACATCACCATGAGCAACTCGCAAGAGCGCCCCAATCTTAGTCATGTGCTGACCAAAGACGTGGGTGACCTTAAGGCAGGCATGAGTGAGTCATTCACCCAAAACTATTTTTACGACATCGCCACGCTCGGGTGGCTCACCGATGCCGTTATCACACCTATCAAAGGGCTCAGTGTTCACCTGATGTTCACCATCCGTGACCCACGTTACAAGAACTACAAGATCACCCCAACCTTCAGTGATGGCGTGACTGAGACCTATGATTTTACGGACAAGACCATCACCGCTCTTTCCAAGACAGAACTGGAAATAGAGCCCTCCTACCGTTTTAGCAAATGGCGTGTGTGGCTCAGTGCCCGCTACTTCAGCAAACAATATATCAACAAGACCAACACCCTCTACTTCAACGGGCGGTGGGAAACTTTCGGAGGCGTTGACTTTCAACTGAATAGCCACGTCGACTTTGCTGCCAGCGTTGTGAACATTCTCAATCAGAAAGGAGCCAGCGGTACCATTCCCGCTGCCGACCTCATCACCGACCCCACTCTCTACAAGAACTACGTGATGGCGGGCACCTTCATTCGTCCTTTCACTTTCGAGTTCACCACCAAACTGAATTTGTAACCTCTTGGCAAAAAAATGTAACGATAGAGTGGGGTGGATGAGGGGAAAAGGTCGTACCTTTGTCGCCAGAAATCAAAACCTATTGACATGAAGAAAGTATTTTTGTGTGCTGTATTCAGCATTTTCGCTGTTGTCTCGATGTGGGCAGCAGAGCAATTCGTGACTTTCGCCCCTCAAGGGGGAGCCTTTTGTTTGACAGACCAGAAAGGTGCCGTTATTTCTGACCAGAATGACTGGAAAGGTGTGCATATCGCCATCGACAACTTGAAGAAGGACTTGGAGAAGGTGACGGGCAGAGCGGATTACCCTATTGTGATTGGTACAGTGGGCAAGAGTGCCGTCATCGACAAGATGGCGAAGAAAGTGTCTGCCATCAAGGAGTTGAAGGGCAAGACAGAGATGTTCATCATCACAACAGTGAAGGATCAACTGGTGATTGCAGGTAGTGACAAGCGTGGGACCATTTATGGTATTTATGAACTGAGTCAGCAGATTGGTGTGAGTCCTTGGTATGATTGGGCAGATGTACCTGCTGAGAAGCACGACCAACTCTATATCAAGAAAGGTGTCTATACAGATGGTGAGCCTGCTGTGCGTTATCGTGGCATCTTCCTGAACGATGAGGCTCCTTGCCTGACAGGATGGGTAAAGGAAAATTATGGTGGTTATAATCATGAGTTTTATGCACGTGTGTTTGAGTTGGTGCTCAGACTCAAGGGTAACTATATGTGGCCCGCCATGTGGGATGCCATGTTCTATGCTGATGACCCATTGAATATGCAGACAGCAGATGATATGGGTGTGTGCATGGGTACGAGTCACCATGAGCCTTTGGCACGTGCGCACAAGGAGTGGACAAGTCACCGCAGGGAGTATGGTGCATGGAATTACGACACTAACCAGGAAACATTGGATAAGTTCTGGAAAGGTGGTGTGGAGCGTATGAAGCATACGGATGATGTGGTGACGATTGGTATGCGTGGTGATGGTGACGAGGCAATGGGTGACCATGCCGATGTGGCATTGTTGGAGCGCATCGTGACCAACCAGCGCAAACTGATTGAGGAAGCCACAGGCAAACCTGCGAAGGAGACGCCACAGATGTGGGCACTCTATAAGGAGGTGCAGGAGTATTATGAGAAGGGCATGAACGTGCCCGATGATGTGATTCTGCTCCTTTGTGATGATAACTGGGGTAATGTGCGCGTTTTGCCTGAGCAGGAGTGGAACAAGGGTACGGGTGCGTTCTCGAAGCGTCATCCTGGCGGCTATGGATTGTATTACCATGTGGATTATGTGGGTGCACCACGTAACTCGAAGTTCCAGAACATCAGTCAGGTGCAGCGTATGTGGGAGCAGTTGCAACTCACATATACATATGGTGTGGATAAGTTATGGATTCTGAATGTTGGTGACTTGAAGCCCATGGAGTTCCCGATTGACTTCTGGTTCAAGATGGCATGGAATCCAAATCAGTTCAATCCTTCGAACCTGATGGATTATACGGAGAGTTTCTGTCGTCAGCAATTTGGCGAAAAGTGTGCTAAGGAGGCTGCCCGTATCCTGAATCTGCAGTGCAAGTATGCACATCGTCGTACTCCAGAGCAGTTGGATGCACGTACCTTTGACCTGAAATCGGGTGAATGGAAGGAGTATGTGGACCAATACGACCAGTTGGAACGTGAAGCCACGATTCTGAGGGAGTTGATGCCTGTGCAGAACAGAAATGCGTACAACGAGTTGATTTATCACCCTGTGCGTGTGTTCTGCAACCTGTATAATATGTATTATGCTGTGGCAATGAACAACTACTATGCCCAGGAGAAAAACATCCGTGCTAACGAATGGGCAGATAAAGTGGAACTGTGTTTCCGTCGTGCGGCAGAACTCTGTGACGAATATAACCATAAGATTGCAGGGGGTAAGTGGAACCACATGATGGACGAGATTTACATTGGATATCGTTCATGGAATAATCCGAGACAGAACACGATGCCACAGGTGAAGCGTGTGGAGGCTGCCGATGCTGTAGAAGGTTTCAATTCGGTGCTTGTACCGAAGAAGACCATTGCCATCATCGAAGCCGATGAGTTTGTGGGCAAGAAGGATGCGAAGGAAGCAAAGTGGGAGGTGGTGCCAGACCTCGGCATTTGGAAGGCTGGTGTGGCATTGTTCCCATATACGAAGAGTACGGAAGGTGCGTCTATAGATTATGCATTCCAAGTGCAAGAGGCGAAGGATGGCGCTCAGGCTACCATCATTTTGGCTACCAACTTCCCGTTCAATGATGGACGTGGACAGCGAATGACGGTGATGCTGGATGGCAAGGAAGTGCAGACGATGAACGTGAATGAAGCGAGCCGTTATGTGGTGCAGATGTCGCACGACCAGAACTTCGAATGGGAGACGACACGCATGAATAAGCAACGGGTGTCGTTGCCTACTTTGACACAAGGCAAACACCAGTTGTCCATCTGTCCACTTGACCCTGGCATTGTGATTGAGCGCATCGTAGTGGAGTAGAATCTGCGCTATTTGGGAAACAAAAACGGCTTCTGCAGTCGTGATGATGAAAAAAATGAGGTAAAAATGCTTGAAATGAATTATTTTTACTAATTTTGCATCATCAAAGGATATAATGAACTCGCAAATGGGAAACATTTTGATTGCAGAAGCGATGGCGGCACAGGCTACTGGGCTCTTTTCACAGGGTGTTGTCTGGGCCGTCTTGTTTGGTGTACTGTTGGTGGCAGTAGTGGCGTATGCGATAGGTCACTGGGTATTGACGCGTGAACGGAAGAAGTATGAGGCAGAGTTGCAGAAGATGCGCTCGGAACACCGAACAGAATTAGAAGAAACAAAACAAGGCGTGTTGAGCGGTGTGAGCAGAGACTTGCTCACACCCATCACACTTATCATAACTCCATTGCAACAATTGGCATCGGAGCCTCTGGCAGACGATGTGAGGGTGAGCGTCCAGATGATTCTGAGAAATGCGCAATTGCTCTTGCATCAGGTGAATATGTTGCCTGCAGGAATGAAGGGAAATGTGGTGCCAGCCCTTGTGCCACCTGTGGATGCTGTGATGACACCGATGGTGACGGACAACAGACAAAGGGCAACAGACAACGGACAACAGAGGACAATAGACAAAACAGTGGGCATTGACGACAGCAATGTGGCGAAGGTAAGTGCCCACAGGACTGATTTGTTGGATGAGGATAATGAGGAGCAGAAAGAACGTTTCACGTTGTTGATGGTGGATGATAGTCCTGACATGTGCCGATTTGTGCATGACTATTTCCGTGGTGAATACAATGTCCTCACGGCAAGCAATGGTGAGATGGCATTGGAGCGTTTGGAAGAGAATGATGATATTGACTTGGTGGTGAGTGACGTGAATATGCCGAAGATGGATGGTTTGGAACTCTGCAAGCGCATCAAGACAGACTTGCGGTGGTCGCATATCCCTGTGATTTTGTTGACGGGTCGTCGTGGTGACCAAGTGGAGGTGGAAGGTCTGCGATTGGGTGCAGATGACTACATCACGAAGCCATTCAATGTGGAGATGTTGCGTTTGAGGGTGAAGAAGTTCATTGAGAAGCGAGAGAACCGTCAGCGTCAGTTCCGTGAGAAGATGGATGTGGCACCCAGCGAAATCACCATCACTTCTGTGGATGAGCAGTTTATCCAACGTGCCATCAAGATATGTGAGGATCACATGTCGGATACCGAGTTCTCAGTGGAGGTTTTGGGACAGGAATTGTCGTTGAGCCGTACCTATTTGTATAAAAAACTCATCAACATCACAGGTAAGGGCCCTGCTGAGTTTATTCGCACCATTCGTCTGAAACGCGGTAAACAGTACTTGGAGCAGACGACCATGCCGATTGCGGACATCTCATTGGAGATTGGTTATGGCAATCCGAAGCGATTCACGGAGAACTTCAAGGCTGAATATGGCATGTCACCTTCGGAATATAGTAAGAAGGTGAGAGCAGAAAGAAGCGCACAATTATAAGAAATAAATACTTATGAGAGAATTTAAGGACATTCAAGTGGCAGTGGCAGGTACTGGATATGTGGGCTTGAGCATTGCCACTTTGTTGGCGCAGCACCATCAGGTGACTGCAGTGGATGTGATTCCTGAGAAAGTGGACCTCATCAACAATAAGAAATCACCGATTCAAGATGAGTACATCGAGAAGTTTTTGGCTGAGAAGCAGTTGAACTTGACGGCAACGCTCGATGGCAAGAAGGCGTATGCCGATGCTGACTTCGTGGTGATTGCTGCACCGACGAACTACGACCCCGTGAAGAACTACTTCGACACGTCGCATGTGGAGGAGGTCATTGACTTGGTGCTGGAGGTGAATCCCGATGCTGTTATGGTCATCAAATCCACGATTCCTGTGGGTTATACGGAGAGCCTGTACCAGAAATATGGCTATGCGATGAAGTTGCTCTTCTCGCCCGAGTTCCTGAGAGAGAGCAAGGCATTGTATGACAACCTCTTCCCCTCACGCATCATCGTGGGCTCGCCCAAGCGCATTGAGGTGAAGTATGCAGAGGAACTGCGTGAGGCAGCCAACACGTTTGCAGCCCTCTTGCAGGAAGGTGCCGTGAAGGAGAACATCGATGTGCTCCATATGGGACTGACAGAGGCAGAGGCAGTGAAACTCTTTGCCAACACCTATTTGGCATTGCGTGTGAGTTACTTCAATGAGTTGGACACCTATGCTGAGGTGAAGGGACTGGATGCTCAGGCAATCATTCAGGGTGTAGGACTGGATCCACGTATCGGTACGCACTACAATAACCCATCCTTTGGTTATGGTGGTTACTGCTTGCCGAAGGACACGAAGCAGTTGCTGGCAAACTACCAGGATGTGCCCCAGCAGATGATGACTGCCATTGTGGAGAGCAACCGCACAAGAAAGGACTTCATTGCAGACCGTGTGTTGCAGATGGCAGGCTACTACAGTTATTCCAACCGTACACGCTGGAATGCGGATGTGGAGAAGGAAGTCGTTATTGGTGTGTTCCGTCTGACCATGAAGAGCAACTCCGACAACTTCCGTCAATCATCTATCCAGGGCATCATGAAGCGCATCAAGGCAAAGGGTGCCACTGTCATCATCTACGAACCCACATTGGAAGACGGTACGTCGTTCTTTGGTTCGAAGGTGGTGAATGACCTTGCCAAGTTCAAGGCACAATCTCAGGCAATCATTGCCAACCGTTATGATGCGTGTCTGGATGATGTGCAGGAGAAAGTATATACCCGCGACATTTTCCGTCGGGACTAAAGGAATAAAGTTTAGCATTTAAGGTATAGAGGTTAAAGTTGAATGATGAAGAAGATACTGTTACTATTAACTGTTAGTTTTTCACTTTTAGTGGCGAAAGCACAGACTTATGAATTGCGTCTGCTGAATCATTGGGACAATCCTAATGGTACTGTGGAACGTGGCTTTGCTGGACGTTCTATCTGGAAGTGGGAAGAGATTCCTTCGGGCAAGGGTTCCATGCCCAAGGAACTGAAGGCTCGTTATGAGGAGTATGGACGCATCAACAAGGAGTATGGCATCAATGGTACGGTGCTCAACAATGTGAATGCCAAGCCCATTGCCCTTTCTTCGGAGATGTTGAAGAAGACGGCAAAGATTGCGGATGTGCTGCGTCCTTATGGCATCAAGGTGTATCTCTCTGTGAACTTTGCTTCACCTAAGGCTTTGGGTGATGTGGAGACAGCAGATCCACTGGATGCAAAGGTGCAGGAATGGTGGCAGAAGAAGGTGAAGGAGATTTATGGACTTATCCCTGACTTTGGAGGTTTCTTAGTGAAGGCAAATAGCGAGGGCGAGCCTGGTCCAATGGACTATGGACGTACCCATGTGGATGGTGCGAATATGTTGGCAAAGGCGTTGCAGCCCTACAACGGTATCGTCATGTGGCGTGCTTTCGTGTATTCAGCGAAAGGGGAGGGTGATGCCCAGAAGACTCCTGCTCAACGTGCCTACGAAGGTGACCGTGCCAATCAGGCGTATGAAGAGTTTATCCACTATGATGGACAATTTGCAGATAATGTCATCATTCAGATCAAAAATGGTCCTGTGGATTTCCAACCACGTGAACCTGTTTCGCCTCTCTTCTTTGGACTGAAGAAGACCAAGATGATGGTGGAGTTCCAGATTACGCAGGAATATACGGGTGAGAGTATCCACACCTGCTTCTTGGCTCCGATGTGGAGAGAATTCTTCGATACGTTTACTCTGGGTTATGGAAAATCCGGGGTGTCTGCCTTACCCTCCAACTTCGTGGGCTTGGCTGGTGTGGCCAATATCGGTGATAGTCCCAACTGGACGGCAAATGACTTGGCAATGGCAAACTGGTATGCTTTTGGCAGATTGGCGAATGATGTCAATGTGTCTTCCAAGACCATTGCAGAGGACTTCCTTCGTGACTACTACAAGACAGACAAGGAAGAGTTCATCCGTCCGATGACTCAATTGCTGTTGAGAAGCCGTGAGGCTGTGGTGGACTACATGATGCCACTGGGCTTGCATCATATCTTTGCTGGTGGGCATCACTATGGCCCCGAACCTTGGTATGCTCCCAGAGGAGTGCGTGAAGACTGGGTGCCTCCTTTCTATCACCGTGCAGACTCCATTGGACTTGGTTTCAATCGCTCCAATCATGATGAGGCATGTGTGAAGGGCAATGTAGGCTCTAACAACGTGAGTCAATACCCAGAGCCTTTGCGTACATTATATAATAACATGGGCACTTGTCCTGAGAACCTCATTCTTTGGTTCCATCATGTGCCTTGGGATTACACCATGAGCAACGGGCTTTCTCTCTGGGACAACCTCTGTTACACGTATGACCGAGGTGTACGTCAGGCAAATGAGTTTGTGAAAACATGGGAAGCGATGAAGCCTTATGTGCCAGCAGAGCAGTACGAAGAGCAGTTGTGGCGTTTTGAGCGTCAGGCAAAGGATGCACAATGGTGGCGTGATGCTTGTCTGCTTTACTTCCAGACATTCTCGCATCGCCCCTTGCCGCCCGACAGTCCTGCCTGTCACTTCACCTTAGAGCAAGTGATGAAGTATCATCTTCAGATGGACAATTATACAGCAGCAGACCCAACGAAGTTGCCTTAGCGCACTTCATTGGGTCTACCCCTTTTATGAGATTTCCGGAATGTCTGGTTCTTCCAATGGATCTTCTGGAATTTCCGGGTCTTCCGGATCCTGTGGGTCTTCCGGGTCTTCTGGATCTTCTATCTTTCCCCCATTGATGTCCAGGGTGATGGTGCCATCTTCGTGCTCCACGATGTTGTCAATGGTTTGTCCGAGTGTTTCTCCTGTGAAGACGGCATAGGAGGAGATTTCCGTGACATTGTTGTCGCCAGGGTAGAGGTCACCATGTTGTGACAGTGCCCATGCTGCCTTTTCCTCGGAAGTTTCCAGGTTGACAGAAGAGATCACTTCTCCATCAGCAGGTACGATGGTGAAACGCTGACGTGATGGCTCTGTGGTGTTGACGGTGTTGCTGTTCCAGGCAGATGAACTATAGTTCACGTGGGTAATCATCAGTCCGTGATTGGCTCCATATTGATTGTATTGCGTAGAGACCGCATAGCCTATGCATTTGTCCATACCCGTATTCTGACGGTTCTCAAGGATAAAGTACTCGTCGGGGTTCGCCTTGTTCACCACCTTATAAGCCACGCCTCCTGTTTCCAGCGGGTCAAGGGTCAGGCTGTAGGCAGAATCGGGATGCAGTTCCTCCAGTTTTCTCCATTCCAGGAAATCCAATTCGTATGCTGAAAGCCCGATGGGCAGGCGTCCATTGATCTTGTAGCATCCCGAGTCCATCACATCCCAATAGTCCATGCCGTATGCCTTATAGTTGTAGTCGTAGAAGTCGGGCAGTCCGAGTCCGTGACACAATTCGTGGACACAGGCTCCCACGCCGTCCATCTTGTTCTTGTACAACTCGCTGGCACATCCTGCGGAACCGAAGGTGACCGTGAAATCATCGCCTTCCACGGTGAAATGCACCAGACCCTCCTTCGGCCAGATGGTGCTGGTCTCTGTGCCCTTCTGGTTCTGTCCTTGTCCTGCAAAGATGAAGAAGACATAATCCACGATGCCATTCCCATCATTGTCATACTTGTCCCACTCCACAGCATACGTCTGCATCGCCTGTTGGCAAGCCTCACGATAGAATTCGTTGATGTGGATGTCTTTTGAACTTCCACGATCCTCACCATAGTAGGTGCTGCTTTTCGAGAGCGTCACAGGCCCAATCATATCAAATTCGGGTGTGAACAAGCCACCCGATTCGTGTTCGAAATAGGTCTTCACTGAGCAAAGGGATAAACCTGGATGTGCATCCTCTGGTGCATTGAAATGATCCTGATAAGTCTGGTTGATGGCTTCTTCCGTTTCCCCTACGGTGAAAGGCAGGTCAGGAAACTGCACCAGCACCACAGGCACTTTGGGTGAACCCAGGTTGGTGAGTGGGGCAGAGGCAAGGGTTCCTATTTTTCTCAGTGGCGAGTCGGATGAAGGCACGCTATGACTGCCCACATGCTCGATGTGTCCACGTATGTCGAGGTCATCCTCCTGTGCTGTCGTGTTGAGTGTCGCCGCCAGCAACACCATGGTCATCATGAATTCTTTTCTTCCCATTCTTCTAATTCTTCCGCTTGTGCATTTTGTTCTTCCGTCAACTTCTGGATGGCTACCTTCTTGAGGAAAGACATGATACCCACCACCACCAAGATGATGATGATGACATAGCCGATGAAGGCAAAAGGACTCAGCCATATTGGCGTATCCACCTTCACAATCAGCAATGCCGATTCACCCTCCCAACGTTCGGGGTTATAACTTGCCTGCAACGTGATTCTATAGGTACCTGTCGAGAGGTTGGACAACTGGATGGGCTGTGCTCTGTCTGTCACCACCCAAGGCTCGTCAGGATTCAGACGGTAGCGGTACCACACAATTTCTCCGCTTCGATAGGTCGGTACAGCATAGTCGATGCTGAACGTGTTCTGGTCGCGGGTCAGTTTCACCTCCTTGGTCTGGAACAGCGTCGCCTTCAGGATGCCCGTCTCATCGTTAGGAATGATGTGCTTTCCGTTCACGGTGAGTGTGAGGAAGTAAGGTCTCAGACGCTCTCTCAGCATGATGAAATTCGTGGGGTTGAAGACAATCATTCCCTTGTAGGTGCCGATATACACCACACCCTCCGGATCCACATAGCCCGATGAATAGTTGAGGTAGGATGAAGGCAGTCCGTTGGCTGTGGTGATGTGGTTTGCCACCTTTCTGGCAAGGTTGTAACTGTACAACCCGTTGAAGGTGTTAATCCACAAGCGGTGGTGCAGGTCTTCCACGATGTTGGTCACCGTCTCCTGTTTCAGTTGTTCCGATGTCTCCAGTTGCTTCGCCTTGCCCGTCTTGTCATCATAGAACATCAGTCCGTGCAGGTCTGTGCCCACCCAATAGCCACCTCTCGAATCCTCCATGATGACGGTGATGCACTTGTATTCAAATGGAGTCTGCTCAGCCTTCCACTTGCCATTCTTCTGGGTAATCTTCCAAAGTCCCTTGTTGAACGAAGCCACCCACACATTGCCCTTGCTGTCAGCCATGAGATGGTGGGAATACACGCCTCTCATCTCGGGAATCATATTGAAACGCTGTTCTTTCTCATCAAAGATATAGCAGCCCCCTCTCGTGCCCACAAAGATGCTTCCGTTCTGCTGACACATGGTGATGCCGCCCAGTGGGCGTCCTGCTGCCGTCTTTTCCGTCTTCTCATATCTGCGAATCAGTTTCATGCTCTTGGT
>JBGUGM010000155.1:0-5128 GCA_045111535.1 Bacteroidaceae bacterium | reverse complement strand
AGGGTGTGAAGGCGGACGCTTTCCTCGATGCCAACGAGAACCCTTATCCCAATGGCGTGAACCGCTATCCTGATCCCTTGCAGGAGGAATTGAAACAGGCTATCTCACCCATGAAAGGAGTGCCTGTGGATAACATCTTCTTGGGCAATGGTAGTGATGAGGCAATTGACCTCCCATATCGTATCTTTTGCCGTCCAGGCAAGGATAATGTAGTGGCGATTGACCCTACTTATGGCATGTATGAGGTGTGTGCCGATGTGAATGATGTGGAGTACCGCAAGGTTTCATTGGATGAGAACTACGACATTGATCCCGATGCACTCTTGGCGGCATGTGATGAGAACACGAAAATCATCTTCATCTGTTCGCCCAATAACCCCACAGGTAATGCTTTTCGTCGCGAGAAGATTGAGAAGGTCATTACGAACTTCCAAGGCATTGTGATTGTGGATGAGGCTTATAGCGATTTCTCTGCACAGAAGCCTTTCCGTTATGATCTTCAGAAATATCCTAACATGATTGTGCTTGCCACATTCTCCAAGGCATGGGGAGCAGCAGGCATCCGTTTGGGTATGGCATTTGCCAGCACAGAGATTATCGGGCTTTACAACAAGGTGAAGTACCCCTACAATGTGAATGTTTTGACACAGAAGAGAGGATTGGAGATACTGAGCAATGTGACGTTGTTGCAACGCCACATCACCATGATACTCGAAGAGCGTGAGACATTGATTAAGGCATTGGCAATCCTGCCTATCTGCAAGAAGGTTTATCCCACAGATGCCAACTTTGTGCTTGTCCGCGTGACGGATGCCGATGGCATTTATAAGTATCTGGTGCAGAAGGGCGTGATTGTACGCAACCGTAGCCGTGTACATCTTTGTGGCGACTGCCTCCGCATCACTGTGGGTATCAAGGAAGAGAACACCAAACTGCTTTCAGCATTGAGACAATACGTATAGCATATGAAGACAGCACTTTTCATTGATCGTGACGGCACCATTCTTGTGGAGCCTGCCGATGAGCAGATTGATTCTTTTGAGAAGTTTCAGTTTGTTCCTGGTGTGATTCGCAACCTCAACTTCATCCGTACCAAACTTGACTTCGAGTTGGTCATGGTGAGCAATCAGGATGGGCTTGGCACTGCTTCCTATCCAGAGGAAGACTTTTGGCCTACCCACAACCTCATGCTCAACACGCTGAAAGGGGAGGGGGTCACGTTCGATGACATCCTCATTGATCGCTCTTTCCCTGCTGATAACCTGCCCACACGCAAGCCAGGTACAGGGATGATGACGAAGTATATGACAGGGGAATATGACCTTGCCAACAGTTACGTGATTGGTGACCGTGAGACAGACAAGCAACTGGCATTGAACCTTGGTTGCAAGTACCTCATTTTGGGTGATAACGTGCAGTCTTGGGATGAAATTACGGAGATCCTCTTTGCGGGTGAACGTACGGCTTCTGTTCGTCGCACTACGAAAGAAACGGATATTGACATCAGTCTCAATCTTGACGGTACAGGCAAGTGTGACATCAGTACGGGACTTGGCTTCTTCGACCATATGCTGGAACAGATTGGTAAGCATGGTTCCATAGACCTCCGCATCCATGTGAAGGGTGACCTCAATGTGGATGAACACCATACCATCGAGGACACGGGTATTGCCCTCGGTGAGTGCATTGCCAAAGCGCTGGGTGACAAACGGGGTATTGAACGTTATGGTTACACCCTCCCGATGGATGATTGTCTCTGTCAGGTGGCACTTGATTTTGGTGGTCGTGCATGGCTCGTGTGGGATACTGAGTTCAAGCGTGAACGGGTGGGTGACATGCCTACTGAGATGTTCCTACATTTCTTTAAGTCCTTCAGCGATGCTGCCCGTATGAACCTCAATATCAAGGCAGAGGGAGAGAATGAGCACCACAAGATTGAAGGCATCTTCAAAGCGCTTGCCCGCAGTATCAAGATGGCTGTCAAGCGAGATATCTACAAGTTTCAATTGCCTTCGAGCAAAGGGGTCTTGTAGCAGATGTTCTATGCTTGATAATATTGTACAAGTCCTTCAAGTGGGGATTGTACGATGTTGCCCATCGTGTAGCCATAACGTGTGGCTGCTTCCATGAGTTCTGTATGGTAGTAGTGAGCGATGCTGCCGACAAAATGAATGGGAAGTTTTGTGGCTTCCTGACTCCATGGGGAAGATTGGATATTACGCTGGAAGAATTGTCCGAAGCAGTCGAGCAGGAATGCATGAATGGCAGGATGCTCCCGATGCCGTGCACAGAAAGGACTGAGAGAAGCCAAGTAGCGATTGGGTAAGGGGGTGCGGTAAACACGTTGGATAATGTTGGCTTGTGTTTCGTGAGTTTCCTCAAAAAAGAGACGCTGCACATCCTCTGGCAATTGCTTCTTCAAAATGTCGCCAACAAGACGTTTGCCGATATAGGCTCCACTACCTTCATCCCCCAAGATATATCCCAAGGCGGGATTGCCAGAATGAAGGGTGTGTCCATCATAATAGCAAGAATTACTTCCTGTGCCAAGGATGCAGACAATGCCTGGTTGGCGTTGGCACACGCTTCGGGCTGCTCCAAGTATATCACTCTCTACGTGAATGGTGGCTGTCGTGCCGATGACCTGTCGTAGTGCACAGGCAACGACAGGTGCTTTCTCAGGGGTACAACCTGCACCATAGAAGTTGACAGTTGACAGTTGAGAATTGGTAGTTGGTAGGTTGGGCAACAACTCGTGTTGAAGAATGGAACAGATGTCTTCCTCACTCTGTTGGAAGGGGTTAATGCCTTGTGTATAGATGATGTGCTCAGGGTCTTCAACGAGACACCATGCGGTTTTCGTGGAGCCACTATCTGCGATGAGAATCATAATTGTTTTATTTATTTGAGGACAAAATTAGGCTTTTTTCAGGGATGGGCGAAGTTTTTAAGGGATTTTTTCACTTTTTCGACATCGCAATTCTTCAATTCTTTATTTTTTTCCATATCTTTGCACTTTCTTTGTGAAAATTAAGGTAAAAAAACAAAACTGCTTGACCATTATGAGTACGAACATTAACCTTAACAACAACCTCGTCATTATGGCAGGGGGTGTGGGTAGCCGTTTTTGGCCTATGAGCACAACGGAATATCCCAAACAGTTTATCGATGTTTTTGGGACAGGACGCACGTTTATTCAGATGACTTATGACCGTTTCAAGGGTGTGATTGCCCCTGAGAACGTGTGGGTGGTGACATCACAGAAATATGCAGATATTGTTGCAGAGCAACTTCCCGATATTCCAAAGGGTAATATCCTGTTGGAACCATGTCGTCGCAATACGGCACCTTGTATTGCCTACGTGAGTTGGCGCATCAAGGCAAAGAATCCGAAAGCGAACTTGGTCATCACACCTGCTGACCATCTGGTGACAGATGTGGTGGAGTTTCAGCGTGTCATCAATTCTGCTCTGACTTTCACAGCAGAGACAGACGCTATAGTGACGTTAGGTATGGCACCTACTCGTCCTGAGACGGGTTATGGTTACATTCAAGCAGACTTGCAGGAGCCTTCGTTGAGGAATAAGGAGATTTTCCGTGTGGATTCGTTCAAAGAGAAACCTGATTATAAGACTGCGGTACAATATTTGAAGAAGCGTGACTTTTTCTGGAACTCAGGCATCTTCATCTGGAATGTGAGCACCATTGTGAATTCACTCCGCATTTATGAGCCAGATATTTCGAAGATCTTTGAGGATCTGCTTCCGTACTATGGTACTGCGAAGGAACAGAAGAAGATTGATGAGCAATTCCCGAAGTGTGAAAGCATTTCCATAGACTATGCAGTGATGGAGCGTGCAGATGAAATCTTTGTGTTCCCTGCTAATTTTGGTTGGAGTGATGTGGGCACT
Organism: Bacteroidaceae bacterium; assembly: GCA_045111535.1. Lineage (GTDB taxonomy): Bacteria > Bacteroidota > Bacteroidia > Bacteroidales > Bacteroidaceae > Minthosoma. The sequence goes on along the minus strand of JBGUGM010000155.1, from coordinate 1,217 downwards.
TGGGGGTCTCTCCATACGTTGGCACCTATGGATAAGGAGGGCAACAATGTGATTGGTGAGAATGTGAAGTTGTATGAATCCAAAAACTGTGTGGTGCATACAACAGAGGAGAAGCGTGTGGTGATTCAAGGTCTGGAAGGATATATTGTGGCAGAGAAGAATAATACGTTGCTGATTTGTAAATTGGAAGAAGAACAACGTATCAAGGAGTTTTCTGCTGAATAAACGTGATTGAATGAAAGATTTCCGCTTGAAAGTCTTTGTGTGGATAAGTCTATTGACGTCTTTTGTCGTTGTACGGGCAGAAGACGTTGATTCTCTTGTGGTTGGTAAGACGCCCAAGTACATCTATTCGGTGGGTGGAATGTCTGGTATCAACCGCACGATGAACATTAGGATGAGAGGCGAGAATCTGGGTAAACGGTTGTGGGGGGCTAATTATTCGCTCTTTATGACTGCGCAAGTGAATCCTTTGGATTCGACGATTAGTCCGTATGACCGTGCGTATGGTTTCCCCACGTTGGAGGCTGGTCTGCATCTGCTCGATTATAGTCATTTGAGATTGCAGACAGAAGATGTGCCTTATATGTCAAGTCCTGGTTACATTTGGGCAGCGTATATCGCATTCCGTCGCGACATCTACAGAAACCGCAAATGGTCTTTTGGCTATGCACTTGAGAATGGATTGAGTTTGTGTTCACGTCCTTACCATCCAGCCACGAATGTGGATAACGATTTTATTGGTCAGCATCTGTCACTCTACTTTGGTTTCGGTTTTTATGCTGGATATAGGATTGCTCCCCAGGTTGAATTGGGTTTGGGCTTGGAGTATAAGCACAACTCGAATGGCGCTACGGCTCGACCCAATAAGGGTTTGAATTCCTTTGGATTGACTATGCGTGGACGCTGTGATCTGAATCGTCCAGAAGGAGATAAGGGATTGACATCCCATGAGCGATTGAGACGGTTGAGACAATTCAAGAAGCCTCCATTTGAGCCTTATATGTATCTGGACATCAATGCGTCTGTGGGATTCCGCACGATGTATGAGGAATGGCTCCTACGTCGTGACTACATGACGGAAGAAGAAAGAATAGAGGCAGACAAAGACATCGCATTGCGCACGGTGTGGAGTACGAGTCTCGTCCCTATGGTAAAATATAACAGGGTGCATGCATCAGGCTTAGGCTTGGAATATTCTTTTGCAGGTTATCCGG
>JBGUGM010000154.1:0-13168 GCA_045111535.1 Bacteroidaceae bacterium | reverse complement strand
ATCAGCGCCGTGGGAGCATTGCCAAACGCGAAGAGTGCATCAGGGTGTTCTTCCACAGCGAGACGGATGCCTGCCTGTGTACGTGTGATGCCCTTCTCGGTTGCCATTTCAGCCACACGTGTATCGGATAGGTAGCATTTGGCTGTAATACCCAGACGTTGTAATGCACCTTTTCGGATGCCGCTGGTGACCATAGTGACATCGGTGATGATGGTGGTCAACTCGCCATTCTTTACCTTTTGATATAATGTGGCAACAGCCTCGTCGTCTGTATGAAGCAGGTTCTCCATATCGAAGTCAGCAGTCGTGTGAATCGCATGGAGGAGTGCCCATTTATGGTCAAGGGGGTAGTCCTTGCGTTTCAATTCTCCCTCAATAGTGCGGAACGACTCCATCATAATAGAAGCCCCCTTCTTATCCCCCCATGGGGGGAGGATTCCATCCGGACAGTCTCTCTCCCCCTTGGGGGAGTTGGAGGGGGCTTGATAATAGCCTCGTGGGGTGATCATCTTGTCATTCCATTGATAGGATTGCGAATTACCAATGAGAATCACCGTGAACATATCAACAGCCTCGGGGTCGAACTCGCTGAGTGTGGTGATGACCACTTCCTGTTCTGGTCGTCCTGCTTGTCGCACATAACCAACGGGAGTGTTGGCAGCACGTTCTTGCAGGAAGATTTCTTTCAGACGATAGAGTTGCCAGTATCTTCCATTCGATTTGGGATTATAGACTGCCGTCACAAAGTCACCTATGGCTGCAGCCTTGATGCGGCGTTCAATGACCTCCCAAGGAGTCATCAAATCGCTCAAGGAGATGACACAGAAGTCATGTCCCACAGGAGCACCCAACAGAGATGCTGCTTTCTGGAATGCCGAGATGCCTGGCAAGGATTCCACAACGATGTCGTTATTCCTTTCACGCTGCATCTCATAGATAAGTGGTGTCATGCCATAGATGCCAGCATCGCCAGAGGAAATGACCACAATGGTCTTGCCTTCCTCTGCGAGTTGGAAGGCTTGTTCGGCACGCTCGCGTTCATGCTTCATGCCCGTGTCAATGCACTCGCACTCAGGTTTCAGATAGGGTGTGATGAACTGGAAGTAGTATTTATAGCCAACGACAGCATCTGCTTCGCCCACAGCCTTGATGACTGCTGGCGTGATGTCTTCAGGACTCCCTGGTCCGATGCCTGCAACGATAATCTTCTTCATGAGGGCAAAGTTACAAAAAAGTTGACAGTTGACAGTTGACAATTGACAGTTTTTTCTGTTCGGATTGTTTTTTTATTGCTTGAAGCGCACTTTGAGTCCGACGGTAAGCATTCTGCCTGGACTGTAAAGGGCATATTTACGTGCTGACGAGTCGATGCGGTGGTCGGTCTTGTCAAAAATGTTGTCGATGCCGATGCTAGGCTCGATAAGTGCCCACGTCGTGCAGTCGAAGGTGTGGGTGGTGTTGAGGTTCCAGATGCCGAAGCCTGGGGCATCTTCGTAGGTGCCCGTGTAGTAGGTCTTTGACTGGAGGCGTCCGTTGAGGTTCACATTGAGTGCATAGCGACTCCATGCGTGGTGGTAGTTGGCAGCGAGGGTGGCGGAGTTGCGGATGCTGCGTTCCAGGACGTTCCACGTACCTTCACTTTGTGTACGGGCATAGGCGTATGCCCAGTTGGCAGAGAAGTTGAAGCCTCGGAAGAGGTTGGCGGAGATGTTCACCTGAACACCTTTCACATCGCCCTTGTCGCTGTTCTGATAGAGGGAATAGCGTTCCAGTTTTGTGGCTTCTTCTGCGGTCATCTCAGGAAATTCTCCTTGCAGCATGGCGAGGGAGGCATCGTCCACATCGATGTTCTGCTTCACCACCATGTCGTTGATGCGGTTGATGTAGCCTGTGACGCTCACCAGCAGCATGTCGGTGTGGTATTCGGCATTGAGGGCGAAGTAGTTGCTTTTCTCGGGTTTCAAGTCACGATTGCCGAAATTGATTTGGGGCTTGCCACGATTGACGGCATAGTAATGGTAGTAGAGTTCGTCCAGTCCTGGTGCACGGAAACCTGCGGAATAAGTGGCACGGAGGTTGAATGCGCCTGGTGAATACATGAGGGTGGCTTTGGGCGTGAAGTGGTTGCCAAAGGTCTCGTGGTGTGTAAGGCGGGCACCGAGTGTCGCTGTCACATTCTGGAGGAACTTGTGCTCGTGTTGACCATAGAAAGCGAGGGTATAGACACCCTTGTCAATGTTGCCAGAGGTGGCTTCAAGGTCGTCGCGTCGCCAGTTGGCTCCGAAGATAGTGGTGGATGCCCGCACCAATCCCAAGACAGCTTTGAGGTCTGCTTCGTAGGCGTGTTGCTTTTTCGACAGCACGAAGTCACCCACTTGGTTGCTCTTGGTTGCCACATCATACTCCTTACCATAGCGGAAACGGTCGGCGGTGAAAGTGGCTTGCAAGGAGTTCTTGGAGGTAAATTTGTAGATGCCACCTGCGTTCCAGCGGAAGCCTTTGTACTGCATCTCATAGTCGGTGCCGCCTGTGATGTCGGGGCGTGTGTCGGGACGGTCGGTCAACTTATAAGAATAGTCGAGTCCTGCATTGAATGCCAGCCGGTCGTTGGGTGCATAGGTGAATTTCTGCCCGACGAGGTTGGAGCGATAGCCTGTGAAGAGTGGGGCAATGGTGGGTTGCGTGTCGGTGTCAGAACCTTTCACGTATTCAAGACCGTTGTTCTGGTAACTGTCTGCACGGTCGTGGGTGAAGGAGGTGTAGGAGCCGAAGCCGTGGGTGAAGATGTCGAGGGTGACCGCCTCCGTCAGTTGTCCCTTACCGCTGATGCGGGTGTCGGAGGTGACGCTGACAAGGTTTTGTGTGGGTTGGTCGGTGATGATGTTGATGACACCTGCGATGGCATCGCTTCCGTAGAGTGAAGAGGCAGCACCATCCAGCACCTCGATGCGCTTCACCCGTGCCATATTGATGCGGTTGAGGTCTATGTTGTTGGAGATGTCGCCTGTCAACTTCTGCCCATTGATGAGGATGAGAATGTACTTGTTGCCGAGTCCGTTCATGCGGAGGAAGGTACCCATGGAGTTGGGTGCCATCGACACCTGCGGCATCATGCGTGTGAGGGCTGCGTCGAAGGTGCTGATGCCCTGTTCGTGAATCTCTTGCGAGGACAGCACACGCACGGGGGTGGCTGTGGATTTCAGTCGCTGATGATGCCCCGAACCCGTCACCACCACAGGATTGAGGTTGTAGGTGCGCTCGGTCACAGTGGAGTCGCGATGCTCCATCTTGTGTATTTGGGCAAAAGCGGCGCCCCCGCATGAGAGCGCCGCCACGAAAAACACTTTTCTAATCATTGATATTAAATGGAAAACTTGCTTTACTCTTCGTCAGGAGCCGTAGTTGGAGTAGAGAGTGCATCTTCTGTGCCCAACTTGCTGATTGCCTCACGAGTATGATCCATCCAAAGTTTGCGGACTGCAGAACGCTCAGCAAGTGCTGGGATGTACTCGGTGCCTGCCTGATAGCCCTTCAGACATGCCTCCTTGAAAGTGGTCTCGTAGGCTGTGGTCTCGATACCTGCGGCATTGAACAAAGAGAACCAACTCTCCTCGTCTTCTTCGTCAGCCATGTCGTTGTGAGCGTGGTCACCAGCGATGGACATGAGTGGGTAGAGTTGTGCCTTCTTCGAGTTGTTTCTCTCATAATTGGCAGAATAACCCATGGCACCCACTGTATAGTCATAGCGTCCACCTTTAATATGGTTCAAAACATCCTCAGCGTATGTCTCGTCCATGTCAACAGTACCTACATAGTAATTCTGGTTAATCTCACGGAGGAAACTCTCGAGTTGCAAATAGCGGATGTTACCGCCGTAGTAGTCGTAGCCTTCAGGGTTACCATGACCCATGAATGCCACGATGCCCTCAGCAACAGCTGCCTTGATGTCAGACTCGTTGTTCAGTACGGTTGCCAGAGCCTCTGCATCTTCCTCTTCAGCCATGAGCGGAGCGCCAAGTGCCACGTTGAGGTCGAGGCTCTTCATGTAGGCGGTAGTGAAGTTGCCGTTCTTGTTGTTCATGAAGTTCTTGACATACGAGTCGCGCACGTTGCGGTACTCTTCACCAGGAATTACCTGCAAAGACTGCACCACAATCTGCTTGTAACCTGCCTGACCGATAGCCGTGAGCCAGTGCTCTGGATCGTAGTAACTCTTGGGGTCAGTGTTTTCACCAGCACGAGCATTGTTGATGCACTCGATGGAAGAGAAAGAGAGGTACACGTCCCATTCTGGGAAGTTGGTCTGATAGTCTTTCACCACCTTCTCGAAGGTGTCGTAAGCCTGTTCCCAAGTGGAACCGAATGCCACGAGCAGGATGACCTTGTCGTGCTTCTTCTGCTTGTTGACCGTGTTGGTCACTTCCTGTTGATACTTCTGATAGTTTGATGAGTTGTCGTCATCATCGTTGCTACAAGCACTGAAACTCATAGCAGTCATGAGGGCTACTGTAGCCGCCATGAGGAACTTAATTGTCTTCATTGTCGTTTTGATTTAAAGAGTTAGACTTATAGTTGTTAAAAAGTTTTTTGCCATGATTGAATCGGATGGTGAAGGCGGCATACACGGTGATGCCAGGGTTGGTTGTGCCGAGGTGCAAGCCGTGGTCAGTCTTATCCACATAGTTGAAGATGTTATCCACTCCTGCCTCCACGTTGAAGGTGAGAGGACGCTGCTTGCCTTGCTTGGCAGAGAAGGTGTAGTTACCAGTGAGTCGCCACAAGTAGTAACCCTTACCATTGCCGTTGAGTTGGTAGTAGCGTTTGCTGGAGGCACGTCCGTAGATGCCTGCGCCCCATGCGTTCTCATTTCTCAAGATGTGATTCCACGTCACGTAACAATTGCCTTTGTGGTGCGCCATACCGTCGATAATCACACTTTTCAGCACGTCGTCATCGCTGTCGTAGAGTTCAGCATCGGTGTCCAGGTAACTGTACCCAAGTCCTGCTATCCACTCCTTGTTGAAGCGATAGCGCAGGGTCACATCCGCACCATAGGTCTTGGCTGATTCCAGGTTCTTGTATTTCCTTGTCTTGATGGGAAGATACTTGGTGTAGAGTTCGATGGGTGCCTCGCTATTGGGAATGGTGACGAGGGCTATCATGTCGTTCACCTGATTGTAGTAGCCTGTGGCAGTCACCGACAAACCTCCGTGATTGTATTCGAAGCCCAGGGAGAAATAGTTACTCGACTGAGGCTTGAGGCTCGTGTTGCCCAAGAAGAGGTAGGCACCGTTCATGTTGCGCATGTACTGGTAGTAGAGTTCCTTGGGGGTCGGGGTCTTGAAGCCTTGACTCCAGGTGGCACGGATGCGCAGGTCATTCCATTTGAGCATGGTGGAGACTTTTGGGGTCAGATGCCAACCGAACTGCTCGTTCCTGTTCAGACGCAAACCCGCTGTCACGTTGAACCAATCCACAGGGTTGAATTCATCCTGTACATAGAGGGCTTCTGTGTTATCTGTCGCTTTGCCACCCTCTACACGGTTGGGGGCTTTCAGCCAGTCGTAACGCCATTCCACTCCCGTGCTGAGACGATTCTCATAAGGCAAGGAGAACACACCCTTCAAGTGTGCCATTGTGCGTTGCTGGTCACTCTGCAACTGATGCTGTCCAGGGTAGTAGGGGAAGTAGGAGGTGTGCTCGCCATTCACATAACCGTCGGTCAGGGTGACTGCCGTGAAGTCATAATAATAGGCATGACGGTTCCAATCCACATCCAAGGTGAGCACATCCGTTGTGTTCAGTCGCCACTTGCCACCCACAGAGGCAGAAGCGTTGTTGTAGCGCAGATCATAGGTCTTCACATCCACCCCAGGATGTTTGCCGCTGGGTCGGTAGATGCGCTTGCGGTAGATGCTACCGTCGGCATACAGTTCGATGTCCTTGTTGATGGAGTAGGTGAGGTGTTCAGCCACCTGCCAGTTGGTGTATCGGTTGGCAGTCTTATTCCTTGAATCGGTGATGAGGAATTCTGTCTGATGAGGGTCCTCCCTCGAGGTGTTCTGCCATCCGTCGCTATGCTGCAACTGGAAGTTGGTGTAACTGCTCAACTTGCCGAAGTTCAAGGCGATGCCGTTGTGCTGACGCAATTCGCCGTAACTGCCTCCTCGGGTGGTGTTCTCCAGAAGGACACCCTCCGTGCTGTGCTTCTTCGTGATGATGTTGACCACACCTGCGATGGCATCACTTCCGTAGAGTGCCGATGAGGCTCCCTTCACAATCTCAATCTTTTCGATGTTGTGCGGGTCAATCAGTCCGAGGTCGTTCTCACCACCATTGTCACCATGAATGCGCTTGCCGTCGATGAGGATGAGGATGTAGTTATTGCCCAGTCCGTTCATCTGCATCTGACTACCCATGTCGCCCTCGTTGAAGGCAAACGAAGCCGTCAACCCCGACAGGATGTCAGCCACAGAACTGCCTGAGAAGTTCTTCAGCATCTGCCCCGTGATGACCTCCGTCTGCACAGGCGCATCCTTCAGCAGGTGCTGGGTGCCAGTACCTGTCACGACCACTTCTTGCAGAGAGTCCTCCTTCAGCGTGTCCTGTGCCAACAATGTCTGGGTGAGGCACATGAGTGCCAATCCCATCATCCATCTACTCATAAGTGTGTTGTGTTATCACGCATAATCCTGTGCGTGTGTACATCAATTCAACGTGTCTTGGCAGGTCTTCTGGCTTTCCCCCAGTCCGTTCGCCTTCCCGATTCCTCAGTGGCTTTTGATGAACAGACGTTGACAAGAGGGGATTACAGCTGCAGGTACAGCCCCGGATTTGCACCGGATTCCCTTGCATCGAGATGCTCGATTACCAATTTCGGTGGCAAAGATAATAATTAATTGATAATTGACAATTGACAATTGATAATTATTTTGCTGTCCAGCCCATTTTCTGGGAAAAAAGCATCCCGAATGGCTAATTCTCAATTCTCAATTGTCAATTATCAATTAGGAAATACTACCTTTGCACTCCGATGACACATTCTTTTCTCATATCAGCACCTACAAGTGGCTCTGGCAAGACGACCCTTGCCCGAGGGTTGATGGCGTTGTATGTGAAGAAAGGAATGAAGGTGCAACCTTTCAAGTGCGGACCTGACTACATCGACACGAAGTTCCATGCCGCTGTGTGTGGTCGCCCCAGCATCAATCTCGACACCTTCATGGCAACCCAAGAGCACGTGAAGGAACTCTTTGCCCACTATGGCGCTGATGCCGACCTCTGCATCGTGGAGGGTATGATGGGCTTGTTCGATGGCTATGACCGTGACCGAGGCTCCTCGGCAGAGATTGCGAGCGTACTGGATGTGCCTGTGGTGCTGGTGGTCGATGCCAAGTCGGCAGCATACTCCGTTGCCGCTCTGTTGTCGGGCTTCCTCCATTTCCGTGAGGATGTCCGCATCGCAGGCGTCATCTTCAACAAGGTGGGCTCTGCACGTCATCAGGAGATGCTCCAGCAGGTGTGTGATGACCTGCAGGTGGAGTGCTTCGGATTCCTGCCCAAGCATCCAGACTTGGAACAAGGTTCGCGCTATCTGGGATTGGACTTCTCAGAAGACATCCGAAACGAGGCATTAGTGAAACTATTGGAGGAGAACGTCAGATGGGAAAGGCTCTTAAAGTTGTGATGGCAAGGAGTGCCGAGTCGTTCTCCTTCTATTATCAGGAGAACCTTGACAGTTGGGAGCGAGAGGGTTGTGTGACCTTCTTCGACCCTGAGACTGATGTGCCCGACCTCAGCGACTGTGATTTGCTCTACCTTCCTGGTGGCTATCCTGAGAAGCACTTGGAGGTGCTGGTGGCGATGGAATCGACGCGTCAGCGCATCCGTGACTACGCCGAACGAGGTGGACACATCGTGGCAGAGTGTGGTGGCATGATGTACTTGTGCCAAAGCATCGTGACCGACGAAGGCGAATATCCCATGTGCGGTGTCCTGCCCTACAAGATTACAGCCCGACAGTCCGACCGCAAACTTTCTCTCGGCTATCGCCGTTTCACCCTCGACGGGAAGGAGTATCGGGGACATGAATTCCACTACACCCAGTTCCTCGGCGATGCCCCCTCATCTATCGTGCAGGTCTATAATGCCAAGGGTGAACCCGTGTCAACTCCTGTATTCAAATATCGGAACGTGCTGGCAAGTTACACACATCTTTATAATATATATTACTGAACTGGGTCGGAGACCATCGCGGCAAACAATAAAAATCCTTTTTTCATGATGCTTATTATAAAATAGAATGGTTTTGCGATGTGAATTCAGATTGTTGTATTACATGAACTTGAAAATGTTGTTGAAGCCCGTGAGGACGAAGGTGGCACGCACATTCTCATTGAGCCCCTTGATATAGACCTGTCCGCCTCGGTCTTCTGCATTCTGCAGAATGCCCAGGAAGATGCGCAGACCGGCTGATGAGATATACTCCAGGTCGGTGCAGTCGAGGATGATGTCTTTCCCCTCCACATTGTTCAGAGGATCCATCACCCGTTCGGCTTCGGGGGCAGCGGCTGTGTCGAGACTGCCTTCCAGAATGGCAACCACGTTGCCGTCGATTTCTTTAATTGTTATCTTCATGATTTTCTTGTTTTTATGTTGCTTTATTGTATCGTTACTTCTGTTGTATCTTTTTCCTTAATGTCAGCACATTGAGGTTGTCTATGCGCTCATAATTGATGGAGTCCATGTTCTGGCGCATGATGTGTATGCCGAGTCCACCGAGACCTCGTTTCTTGGCAGGAAGCGAGGTGTCCACCTCTGAATGAATGGTGGGGTCGAAGGGTTTGCCGCTGTCGATGATGGTGAACTTCAGTCTCTGGTCGTTGTGGGCTGCCTCTATCGTCACGTCACCAGACTTCCCTTGTGGATAGGCATATCTCATCACGTTGACCACTGCCTCCTCCACTGCCACTTTTACCTGCATCGTTACCTTTTTGTCGCATCCCACGGTCTTGCAGATCTCTTCGACAAAGGCATTGAGACGCGGCACCTCCTGCGTGTCGTTGGGCAGCACGATGCTCTGTGTCTGCAGGACGGTCTGCTGCCAGAGATACTGTATCGCCATCATGGTCAAGTCGTCGCTCTGTTCGGCATCGCCCACGAACTGGTGTACTGCCTCGGTCATCTGGCTGATGAGTTGACGGGGCTCCTGCTGCTGGTTGGTCAGTGCATGGGCAGCCTCCTCGTTGATGCGCTCCATCTTGAACTGCTCCTTGTTGGCATTCATGGCTTCGGTGAGTCCGTCGGTGTAGAGGAAGATGGTGGTGCCTGTGGCGAGTTGTGCTTCCTGCAGGGAATATTTCCATTGAGGCATGAAACCTACGGGGATGTTCGAGTCGCAGGGCAGTTCTTTGAGGTCTGCACCCAAAAGCAACGGGGCATCGTGACCGGCATTGCAGTAGTACAATCTGCCTGTGGGCAGGTCGAGCACACCCACGAAGAGGGTCACGAACATGTGGGTCTTGTTCATGTCGGCAATGGTCTTGTTCATCGTGGTCACGATGCGGTCGGGCATCGATTCCTGGGCTGACACCGTTCGGAAGGTGGAGCGGGTGACTGCCATGAAGAGCGAGGCGGGCACTCCCTTGCCCGACACGTCGCCGATGCAGAAGAAGAGTTTCTCGTCGCGGAAATAGAAGTCGAACAGGTCGCCGCCCACTTCCTTGGCAGGGGTCAGCGTGGCATAGAGTTGCACGTCGTCACGGTCTGCCTTGGTGGGGAAGTTCTCGGGCAACATGCCCATCTGTATGTTGTTGGCAATGCGCAGATCACTCTCGATGGAGGCTTTCTGGGCGGTGGTGTCCTTGAGTTCTTCAATATATTCCTTGAGCGACTGCTGCATGTTTCCGAACGATTGGCTCAGTTGACCTATCTCGTCGATGCGCTGGAAGTCGGGCAATTTGACATCGAACTGACCCGAGGCGATGGTTTCGGCATCATTGGCAAGTTGCCGCAGGGGTTTCAGTTCGCGGGTGATGATGCGGATGAAGAAGTAGAGCATCAGCAACAAACCGACGACGACGATGGCGATAATCGTGCGGCTCAGGCGGTCGAAGCCACTGAAGATGTCGCTCTCGGGACAGACAATCGCCATGGAGCAGCCTGTCTGTCCGAGGGGCTGGTAGAAGACGTAACAATCCTCGCCATCGATGTTCATGTGCTTCATGCCCTCCTCACCACGCTGCATGGCATAGCCCAGAGCGGTCATGGCGGTATCGGGCTTCTCGATGGTCCGTGTGAAGATGGTCTCGCGAGAGATTTTCGTTGTGTCGGGATGCACGAAGTAGGTGCCGCCACGACCTATCATGATACTGTACGAATGGGGGTATGGCTTCATGGCAGAGACGGTCTGCGAAAGCCAACTCAGAGAGAGACTGATGTTGAGGACACCAATCACCTCGCCCTGCTTGTCGGTGAGGGTCTGGCAGTAACTGGTCACCATCTCGTTCGTGTTGGTGGGCACGTCGTAGTCCATGTAAGGCTCTGTCCAGCAAGGGTGCCCCAGCAACTGGGACATGAGATACCAGTCCATATAGAAATACTGGTATTTATCACTGCCGCCATGTACCGTACGGAGGCTGTCGCCAACGTGCTTGGTGTAGGCAGAGAAATAGCGGCCATATTCCTTGAAATAGTAAGGCTCGAAAGCGATGGAGCAGTTGAAGAAGTCGGGATTGTTCTGCAAGATGCTTCGGCTATAGGTCATGATGGAGTCGGGCTGGTCAGGATGGCGCTGTATGAGCCATTTCGCATTGTTCGATGCCACCTCCACGCTGTTCAGGATGCTCTCCACCCGTAGTGCGGTATTGTCCAGAATTTGCGTAGCATGGCTGATAGCCTCCTGTCGCACAGCCTCGCGGGCTTGATAAGACAGGAAGGCGAGGGCTACGATAAAGATGAGGGCGGCAAATAAAACCACCCACAGGCTGACCCTCACGGAGAGTTTGCGACGGATATATGTAATAATCTCTTTCATGGTTCACTATTCACATAAATCCTTGTATGTTATTTCGCGACTCAACATCTTGGTCTCCAGCATCAGGAGGCTTGCCTGCCGCACCATGTCGGGGCGTAGCCGGAACTCGCGCTTCTTCGACTTGCGGTCCAACTGCAGACGCAGCACCTCTTCGAGCATCAGCCGCTGCATCACGCGGTTTGTGGCAACGTGGTTCTTGTCCACGTACTGCATCACAATGTCAAGTGCTTCTTGGGGATGCTGAGCAGCCCACTCCCAACCTTTCCGGCTGGCTTGGGCAAAGCGACGCGCCTGGTCCTTGTGCGTCATGTAATAGTCGCGGGTCATATAGACGCCGTCCTCCTGCACGTTATAGCCGTGGTCGCTGAAACGATAGACGTTCTTGTCGGTCATCTTGATGCCTGCCTGCACCAACTGGTAATACTCGTTATAACTCATGGCAAGCATGGCATCGAAGGCTCCCGCCATGAACAGGTTGACGTCCTGAGCAAATTGCACCCACTGGTAGTCCAGATGTTTCTGGTTACTCATGCAGATGGCTAACTGGCCGAAGTTCCCTCTCCAAATGCCAACGCTGGCACCTTTCTGGGGCAGTGGTCCCTTGCCTTGGGCTGAGACAATGACCAGTGCATTGTTCATTGACGTCTGAAGGATGTTCACCAGGGGAATGCCCTCATCGATAATCTCCATTGCCTGACAGAGTTGTAGGGTAGTGGCTTGACACTTATTTTTCTTCAGACGGTTCAAAGCGGGTTGCGTGGCTGACGGATGTTCAATGCGCACCTTCACCCCCGCCTCGCGATAGAACCCCTTTGCCTCAGCCACGTAGTATCCGGCAAACTGGGCTTGCGCTGTCCACTGGGGCGTGAACACGATGGTCTCGTTCTGCGCTGATGCTTTTAGCGGGTATAACATGATGGCGATGAAGATGCTGGCTGCGAGAAAAGCAAGTTTCACCGGCATGCCGATGCGGATGAAATCGCTGAAACGATAACCGCCCGGACCATAGACCAGCATATTCACCGACGAGCCGATAGGCGTGGCTAAAGAACTGTTGGCAGCCATAATCAGGGCAATGAGGAACGGTAACGGGTCATAACCTAACTGCGCGGCAGCAGAATACATGATGGGCACGATGAGGGCAGCCACCGCTGTATTGGACAAGAACTCCGTGATGAGGGCAGCCACGAGACAAATGGCAATCATCACGATGAGGGGATTGCTGCCGCTGATGCTTAGGATGCCTTGGGAAATCCAGTCTGCAATGCCTGTCTTCTGAATGGCAAGTCCGAGCGAGATGCTGCCAGCAAGTGATGCCAAAAGATCCCATTTAATGGCTTTCATGGCCTGCGAGGGTGAGCAGCAACGGAAAAGGAGCATGACGCCTGCGGCAATGAAGGCACTCTGCAACAGCGACATGACACCAGAAACGGTGAGTGCCACCATGGCAATCATGATGGCGGTGGAAACGAGGGTGTGTCGCCCGATGTCAGGCACATCGGTAGAGTCGAAGAACTGCAATTGCTGCCCCAGTGCGGTGGTGTCGATGTTCATGTTGGGCGGGCATTCCAGGAGTAGCGTGTCGCCTGCCTGAAGCACCACCTCCCTTGGTGCCTGCTCGATGCGTTTACCCTTACGGGCTACAGCGACGAGGGTCACGTTGTTGTCACGTTCAAAGGAGCCATTGCCTATCTTGGTGTTGATCAGGCTGCTTCCGAAGTTGAGGTATGCCGTGCGCAACTTTCGCTCAGTGTCCACCTCGCTGTAATGGAACACATAATGGTCAGCACTCACCAGACCATATTTCTTCTTCAATTCCAGCAGATCGTCAATTTGTCCGGCATACACCAGACGGTCACCACCCATCAGGGGTTCCCTGTCTGGAACGGGCGACATGATCTTGTCGTCATCGAAATGACGCAACTCAATGAGACTTCCTCCCACCACATTGTTCAGTCCCAATGGTCCCACTCTTTTTGCAATATTCGGATTGTCGGAAGGCACCAACAACTCCACCGTATAATCGCCTGTCGATTCAAAGGCGGCCTCAGGCGCCTTCCTGTCTGGCAGCAGACGGCGCAGGGCAATGATTGTCAGCATACCTGCCAAAAGACCGAACAGACCAGGAATGGC
>JBGUGM010000153.1:0-10118 GCA_045111535.1 Bacteroidaceae bacterium | reverse complement strand
TTGTAGGGAGCCTGCATGGGCTGTGGCTCTTCGCCGATGGCATAGCAACCCAGTTGGGTGTCGGGCTTGAACCATGTTCTGGGTGCACGACCATAATTGCCCTTGAAACCAATCATGGGCCAGCCATCCTCCCATGTGATGGGCATCAGGCACACCGTGCGTCCAATCGAGTGGAAATCCTGCATGAGCAGTGCCCACCACGTACCGTTCTTTGCCTGCACGATGCCACCCTGATGGGCATTGTCACATCCTGTGGCATCAGGACTTGCTGGCGACACGCCAAATTTCGTGCCATTGCTGCCAATGCGGTATTTCTCCCCACGTGGCACCGTCGTGCGTCCCACACCGTTGTAGCCATAGGTTTCGTCAGCACTGATGACACGGGTTTCATAAGGTCCCCATATGCTCTTCGAACGTGAACACAGGGTGCGTCCATTCGGGCTGTAATCCGTGCTGATGAGGTAGTACATCCCATTGATTTTGTACATGTGATGTCCTTCTCCCACACCATTTCCTTCGGGGATGATGACACGCTCCGTACCCTCCACAGGTCCGCTCATGTCGGGCTTCAGTTCCGTGCAATGCACCTCACCATACTTGTGGATGGCATAAATCTTGCCATCATCGTCAAAGAGCACCGAAAGGTCATAGATGTCGCCCTTCATGTTGTGGTGCTCCCAAGGACCACGAATGTCCTTCGCTGTGTAGCATTGCAAGCCCTTCCCGTTGATGTTCGAGAAGACATAGAACTGCCCGTTGGCATAGCGGATGGCAGGAGCCCAGATACCCTGACCATAAATCTCCTTGTGGTTCTTCAGCGAGAACTGATCCTCCTCAAAGTCGAACTGGTCAAAGCAATACGAAATGTTCTCCCAGTTCACCAAGTCCTTCGAGTGCAGAATGACCAAGCCTGGCACCGTGTGCATCGTGGTGCCAGCCAGGTAGTAGTCATCCCCCACACGAATCACGTCAGGGTCGCTGAATTCATCATAAAAGAGCGGGTTCGTGAATGTCCCGTTGCCATTGTCGGCAGTCCAAGAAGTCGTTTGTGCGTTCGCACAGAGGCATAGTGCCCCCATCATTAGTAAGTTAATTAGTCGCATATAGTTGTTTAGTTAGGTTTGTTCCCTTTTCATTCTTTCATTTCTTCATTTTCACTTAATTCCCAACTTCTTGGCGATGTTCTTCGGGAGGGCATCCTTGTGGACGAGGATGTTCATGGTCTTGTAGGCAACGAAAGTCTTCGAAGCGTACCACACGCCACCATACTTGTAGTCAGTGCCCCAAGAGTTCTTCACCATGAAATACTCCTTGCCGTTCTGGTCTTTGGCAATGCCGTAGATGAGCATACCGTGGTCATCCGTCGTCTCCCAGTTGTCGTATGCCTCCTGGCGCATCTCCTGCGTCACCTCGATTTCAGGCCAAGGGCGTGCGGTGTAGGCAGCACGGTTGCTGGTGGCACCAGGATAGCCGAACCAACGCTCATAGTCACTGCCCTCCGTATCCTTCGCTTTCTTCAGGTCAGGACATACAGCGACACCCTCACGGGAGAAACCGTTCTCGCTGACATCAGAGCCCCAAGCAATGGGATAACCCGTCTTCACGGCATTGTCCATCACCTCCATGAACTCGTCCAGAGGCAGGTTGTAAGAGAGTCCCCAACGCCAGTTGTCCTGAATCTCCAGGATGAACTGTTCGTAGAAAGGATGGTGGGTATAGGAAGTGAGGCTCACGTAGTCATCCATGTTCAGACCAGTCGAAGCCATGAAGGTCTGAGGTGTATAAGTCTTGCCGTTATAGGTGAACTCCGTAGGCACCTCGCCCAGATAAGTGTCCAGAGTAGCCATGATAGGCTTGAACCAGATAGGGGAGAGTTTCTTCTGCTTGCCGTTCGCCACAGCATCCACCATCGGTTCGAGGATGCTGAAGAACTCTGTGAAGTTAGGCAGCGAATCACCCTGCAGCGAGCCAGGTTCAGGCATCGCCGATTGTGGAATCATGCCATAGTGCTTCATGCAATACACGCAGTCATAGAACGAGCCACCCTGGCTGAAGTCCATGTCGCCATGCAGACGCACCGTAGCCTTCGCGCGGTCCTCGTATGTCTTGTGGGCGAGGAACATCTCCGAGAAGTCCCACTCACCCTTGCCCATACGGAGCAGTTCAGCCTCGAAGAAACCCAATGAGGAGAATGCCCAGCAAGTGCCTGAGTTATTCTGATTCTTTGTCGAGGTGATGGGCAGTTCCTTCACCACGGTGAACTGGAATCCCTCATCCTTCTTCTCTTCCTGTGCGAAGAGGGTAGTGCCGAGCATCAAGAGCGCGGTCAATACAATTGTCTTTTTCATATAGTTTGGTGTTGGTAAAAATTTCGGGTACAAAGTTAGTGTAAATCGAGCGAAGAACCAAAAACTAAAAGTAAAAAATCCTCACTTGATCCCCAACTCATGTTGTTTCCCCTCATATTTGCTTTTGAGTGCCAGCGCCAGTCGCTTCACTTCCGGAATGCTCTTGTCGTTTTGCTCCACACACAGGTGCACATTGTCCAGATTGCGCAGCACACCCAGTCGGCTCTCCTCAAATCGGTACATGTCCTGCACCGAATGCACCTTCTCGATGCCCTTCAGCATATCGTTCAGGTTCGCGATGACGCCGCTCGCAGGCACCTCATACTTCTGACACGCCTCCTTGTACGCTTTGTCTGCCTCCGTCCTGTAACTCTGCACCAGCGCCTTCTCCTCACCGCTCAGCCCCTTCATGTCGTTGCTCAGGTTCGTCGTGGCAACAATATACTTCTTCTTCGCAGTGATGAGTCCTTCAGGCGACAGCACATGCGTCAGGCGGTCAGTGGCGATGTCGAGGTTGTTGCAGATAACAGCGCAATCTTTCCCCACATGCTCCTTCTCCACGATGCTGTCAGCCAGCAGTTCCTCCCACGACGGCGACTTCTCATACTCCTCCAGATAAGTGTCCCCACTCATCCCCCCGTTCTTCTTCTCGTCACATGATGCCAACACCAGGCATACACATAATATATATATAGAATAACCTTTCTTCATTCTTCTTCGAAAAAGAAGGGACACATCCTGATGGACATGTCCCTTGGTATGATCAATGTTAGTGCGATTCAATGATTACTTGGCATCGTCCATCTTCTCCTTCAGAGCAGCGAGAGCGTCGATGTCGCCGAGAGAAGTGGCAGCAGCCACGTTCTTGATGACAGGAGCCTGCTCCTTCTGTGGGCGGGCAGCCTTCTTGGCAGCACTCTCAGCCTTCTTCGCAGCCTTAGCCTCAGCACGTGCTACATCTTCGAAGATGCGAGAGTGAGACAGGATGATGCGCTTAGCCTCCTTGTTGAACTCAATCACCTTGAACTCGAGAGTCTCGCCGAGTTGAGCCTGGCTACCATCCTCCTTCACGAGGTGCTTAGGAGTAGCGAAGCCTTCCACACCACCTTCGAGCGCGATGACAGCACCCTTGTCGAGCACCTCAATCACCTTACCCTCGTGGATGGAATCCTGAGTGAACTGCTCCTCGAACTTATCCCAAGGATTGTCCTCCAACTGCTTGTGGCCGAGAGACAGGCGACGGTTCTCCTTGTCGATGTCGAGCACCTGCACCTCGATAGGCTCACCAATCTTCGTGAACTCAGATGGGTGCTTCACCTTCTTCGTCCAAGAGAGGTCAGAGATGTGGATGAGACCATCAACACCTTCCTCCACCTCAACGAATACGCCGAAGTTTGTGAAGTTGCGCACCTTCGCAGTGTGCTTGCTGCCGACAGGATACTTCTCGTCAATCTTCTCCCATGGGTCTTCTCTCAACTGCTTCACACCGAGAGACATCTTGCGCTCGTCGCGGTCAAGAGTGAGGATCACAGCCTCCACTTCGTCACCCACCTTCATGAACTCCTGTGCAGAGTGGAGGTGTGCGCTCCAAGACATCTCAGACACGTGGATGAGACCTTCTACACCAGGTGCAATCTCGATGAATGCGCCGTAGTCAGCCATCACTACCACCTTGCCCTTCACCTTGTCACCTACCTTCAGGTTAGGATCAAGAGCATCCCATGGATGTGGAGTCAACTGCTTCAGGCCAAGGGCGATGCGCTTCTTCTCGTCGTCGAAGTCGATGATCACCACGTTGAGTTTCTGGTCGAGTTGAACGATTTCCTTAGGATCGCTTACGCGGCCCCAAGACAAGTCTGTGATATGGATGAGACCGTCAACACCACCGAGGTCGATGAATACGCCGTAGTTGGTGATGTTCTTGACAGTACCTTCAAGAATCTGTCCCTTCTCGAGTTTAGAGATGATTTCCTTCTTCTGCTGCTCGAGTTCAGCCTCGATAAGAGCCTTGTGGCTGACAACCACGTTGCGGAACTCCTGATTGATCTTCACAATCTTGAACTCCATGGTCTTGCCAACGAATGTATCGTAGTCGCGGATAGGTTTCACGTCAATCTGAGAGCCTGGGAGGAATGCCTCGGTGCCGAGCACGTCAACAATCATACCACCCTTAGTGCGGCACTTCACGAAGCCCTGTACGATTTCGTCGTTATCCAGAGCAGCGTTCACGCGCTCCCAAGAGCGAGCCTGACGAGCCTTCTTGTGAGAGAGCACCAACTGGCCCTTCTTGTCTTCCTGGTTCTCGATGTAAACCTCAACGGTGTCACCCACCTTGAGGTCGGGAGCATAACGGAACTCGCTACGTGCGATGATGCCCTCGCTCTTGTAGCCGATGTTCACAACGACTTCGCGGTCATTGATGGCGGTCACAGTACCGTCCACCACCTCGTTGTCGTTCACGTTGTTGAGCGTGCCTTCGTAGGCTGCCTGTTGAGCCGCTTTGTCAGCCGCGCTCACGCCGTCGTTCTCGAATGCTTCCCAATCGAAACCTTCCAGCGGTTGAATGTTCTTTGTTTCCATAAATAATAAAAGTTTGTTTTAATTAATAAAGTTAGACATTATGTTGATAAAATCTAAATTTCCACAAAAACGGGTGCAAAGTTAGTGGTTTTCTGTGGATTGGCAAAGAAAAACAACAATTATTTGCACTTTTACATAGTAAAAACAAGAAAAATGACGATTGACCAATTGACTAATTGACCAATTCAATAAAAAATCAGCCATTTCCCAGAGCAACTGAAAAATGGCTGATTCTTTTTCCTATTCATTTCTATTCATAAACCAACGTTGGGCTGAATGAGAAGGAGCCTTCCTTGACGTAGATGTCTTCCTTCACCATGTTCTTGTTCTTATAAATATAGGTCCAGTTTCCTTCATCATCCCTTTCGGCATAGCCGTCAGGATTGTGGGAGAAGTATTCACCATCGAACTTGTAGGTGCCTATTCCATCAAGATGGAGGATATAGCAATCGTTGAGGTTCGAATAATAGACTTCCACCGTTCCCTCGACGGAGAATTTTGCATCGAACTCATCCAGGAATGTCCAAAGGTCCTGCTCGTAAACACCTCCAGGCTTGCCGCTGGTAATCCAGATGACCATTTTGCGATACTCCTCAAAGGCTTGATTTTCCGTCACGAGATTGGAGCCTCTGGAGGATGCCTTCAGCGTGAACTTGCCTGTGCCAAATTTGGTTCGGGCATTGTAGTTTCCGGTCATGTTGAGACCCCCGTGCTGGATGGTGAAGTTGCCTTCTCCGTCAAAGTTGAGGGTGCGATCTTCGAAGGCTTCCACGATGTCGTTGTACAGTCCGTAGATGTCTCCAGGGATGATGCCACGGGATTTCGATCCGTATCCTATGCTGTCTGGGAACACGAGCGGTCCCCAATCATAATAGTTGCCTTCGGTGTCGGGCGTCGCGATGGTGGCATACAGAGGATCCAGGGTGATGTTCCACTTGTCCTTCAGATCCATGTCTTCCTTGTCGGAGAGATCGAACCATACCTCGTAGTATTTGCCGATGTCCTCAATGCCCTTTATGGTGATTTCGCCCACGGGGGCGTCTTCTTTGTCCACCACCTCCAGTTCGGGGGCAAAGCCTTCGGTCAGGTAGGGGTACATGCGGAACTGGATGTAGCTGGTGCCATCATCCTTGACGGTGCACTCCCATTTCTCGGGGTCGGTGATGGTGCTGGGCATGGTCTTGAACCGGATCTTGCAGCCTGCAAATCTGCTCTTCTCTCCTTGCTTCACGGCTGAGTCCTTGAAGCGGAGGTTGACGATCTTGTTCATCATCGCCACATATTCCTTATAGATTTCGTCATATTTCGCCTTAGTCTTGCAGAGATATTTCCGGTTGATGTTCTGGATGACGCTCTTCAAGGTGCCTGAATAGAGTTCCTGACGATAGTTCTGGGAGATGGCCCTTCTGTCTTTATCGGAGATTTCCACCCAGAATGGCCACAACCCTCTGCATTCAGCCACAGCCATGTTGAAGCCGTCTGTGTCGTGCCAAGGCTGGTTCACGTATTCCGTCACCATCTCGTCAATCCGTTCTGTCACATCGCTGGGGACATTGTCTCGGTCGATGAAGAGCGGAAAGAAGAGGTCGTACCATTTCTCGCTGGAGCGGAAACCGTAGCCCTGTTTCGTGGGATAATCGCTATGCTCCTTCATGTACGCCTTGTAGGCATTCTCGTAGAGTGTCGTGGCAGTTTCATGCACCGTTGTGGCGAACCAGTTGATCTCGAATTCTAGCACAGCCACCGCCGTCATGCAGACAGGGAAGAGCCAGTTGCCAGCAAAGAGTTTCTCCTCGAGCTGGGGCTTCAGTATCAGGTCGTATGCCAGATGGTAGGCGCTGTTGGCTGCGTTCACCTCGTCGCCTACACGGATGGAATTGGCAATTTGCAGGATGGACCATGCCTGACCCATCTTACTGATGAGGTCGTTGTACTTTTTGAAGAGTTTGAAATCAAAGCCTCCTGCATCGATCATTGATGAGACCACACCCAGCCCGAGGCTGTACTTCTGGAAATTGTCATTGGCGAAGGCTTCAACACCAGCGACGTTGGGGTCGTCTGCTTGTGCCACCTGGGCAAAGAGTTTCACCACTTCCTCGATGTCGGCCGGTGTCTTGGGGTCAAAGCCTAAGTACTCCAGCTTGGCGGCACGGGTGTGCTCGTCTGTCACGTCAAACACGCTGTAGGTGGAGAGATGGTCGGAGATGATGACCATCTCGTGCGTCTCGTTGTCGTAGTAACTGAGTACGGGGTCCCATGTGCCTGTCTCCTCGTTGCGATAGGCGGCATAACATTTCCTGCCGACGGGGATGCGGATTTCCACCACACCCTTGAGGTCGTGCACGCCTTCGAGGTCGAAGTCGTAGGTGGTCATGTAGTTCACGTCACCCTCAAACCCTGCGGGCTCTGGGGCATCGTCTATGCGGTTCACGGTCAGGGTCTTTGTGCCTTGGATGGCGCAAGGACCAAACTCGATGCTATAGTTGACCATATGGACGGAATTCGTCTGCTCGTTCACCTCGAAGGTGCTCTGTTCTTTGGCTGGGGCTTTGGGCTCAGAGCCTACAATGGTAGCACTCTCAATCATGTCGATAGGGTAGCCTAGTCCCGCATTGTTGTGCTGGCCAGCCAAGCGTCCATGCACCGTCATGTAGATCTTGTTGGGGTCGATGTAATCCGCTGTCCATTCCACATTGTCAGTACAATCCACCTCATACAAGTCATGAGTGCCGTTCTTGTACTGCACTTTCAGCATATATTGGGCATTGGCTGTGCTGCAGAGCATCAGCAGCAGCGCCATGAGGGATAATATCTTCTTCATGTGATTCTATTATTTAGTGTGAATTTTGAACGATTGGTTGCCAGCCTTCACCACAATGAGGCTAACGGACGGAATCTCGATGTTGGCATTTCCCTGCGATGAAGCCTTGGTGGAATCCAGCAGACGTCCGTCAATGCTGTAGAGCATCACAGGATCGTTGGCGTCAAGACCGCTGACCACAAGTTGGGTGCCCACGGTGCGAATCACCACTCGGCTTTCCGGGGTCTTCACCTCTTCTATGCCAGTGGGGTCGTCATAGTGAGCGAAGCGGAACTTGAAGTTCCAATCCAGATAGTTGTCTTTCTCGATGGTGTATTGTCCCTTTTCTGAGGTGATGATCAGCGATGTGCCTGAATGGGAAATCACAGGCTTGGTGTCGAAAAGGAAATAGGTGTAGCGAGCCACTTGGACTCCATCCTGATCCGTCATATCCACAATCTCAATGGCATTGTAGTCGGATGCATAGTCGTAGTGCTCAGGTGGAGTGCTGCCCTTTGGTTGGTCTTCCACGATGTTCATGTCCTTCCACACGGCAGCAGCCCTGTACGCCTTCCCTGCGCCAGCGGGTACGTGCACATTGACCTTGTTAAACGTGGATGTGGCATTCATGTGGAAAGTCGTTTCTGTGATGGGGAGAGGTGTTGGCGTGTACATGTAGAGATCCTTGAGGTTGCTGGTGTACACAAAGGCTTCGTCCTCGATGCTCTTGACGGAGGCTGGAAGCGTCAGTTTCTCCAGCACATTGCCAAATGCATGGCTGCGGATGCTGGTGACCGTCGAAGGCACGCCCACAGCGACACGGCTCTGGTCTTCCCTGAATCCCGGACGGTAATTAGGGCAATGAACGAGGGTGCGTCGCGCCTTGTCATAGAGGATGCCCTGATAAACACTGTACTTGGGGTTGTTCTCGTCCACGATGTATTCTGCCATCATGTCACCCCACAGTGCTTCGCTGCCCACTCGTGTTAAGCCAGCAGGAATCGTGATGGTGGAAGCCTTGTGCTGGTAGAAAGCCTTGGAACCAATCTCCTTGAGCGTGGAGGCAAATTGAATCTCGGTCAGAGGCACTTTTTCAAAGGCACTGGCACCAATCTTCTCCACACCTTCCTCCATCTTCACGGAGTTGAGGAACTGGTAGCCACAGAAAGCAGCCTCGTGCACCTCCTTGATGCTGGCAGGGATGACGATGTCGCTCACCTCCTCCCCTCCGATGTAGAGACGCGTCTTGTGCGTTCCGTCTGAACTCCAGATAAGATTGGACATGCATTGGTGGAAGCCATCTTCCAAAATATTGGGCTCAAAGTCAATGTTCAGCCATGCTTCCAAACTGGGGACGGTCACCTTCTGAATACGATCGTTATAGGGGAAAGCACCGGCACCAATCCTGCGAATGCTGCTGGGCAGATTCACTTCCGTGAGGTACATGCTTTGGAAAGCCCCCGCGCCAATCTCTGTCACACTCTCAGGCAATGTGATGCGTGTCACGAATTCCTTGATATAGTCTTCAAACCACGTGTCGCACATTGACGATGGCACATTGAAGGCGTTGTCCCTGACTCTCATGACAGGGTAGGACTTGCCGTCTTTCTGTACTGTCTCAGGCACCACCAAATCGCCATAGCCACCCACTACGACACCCGTTCCTTCTGGGGTGACGTTGATGAAAACCTGATCCACCTCAACGGCCGCCAAAGAAGGCTGGAGGCCGATATAGGCTATTTGGTTCGAACTGAAGTCCGACGTCACAGGATTCACACAACTCAGGAGATAATAGCCGTCACCTGAGCCGCTCCATCCGAAATTAAAGTGGAAGTAGCCATCTTCTGCATAGCCGTCGCAGACGAAAGCATGACCGTCATTGTCATATCCTTGTGAAGGATTGCCCTCCATCAGGAAAGGACGGCCAGCATCGAGTTCCTTGCGCATCAGGTCTTCGTTGCCCTTGCAGTCGATTTTCTGATAATCAGGACTATAACCGAAATAACGAATCATCGAAGCAACTGCTGCACCAGTGGAGGAGCCTGTTCCGCGTTTATTCTTCATCTTCGTAGGCGAACAGGTCACATGGCAGTCGAAAATGAGTTTTGCCACATTGTCCATCTCCGTGTCAGTCGTGGGGTGGGTGTCACCCATCGCATTCCATTGATAGACCGACTCGCTGAGATTCACTTTGTAGGGACGTGAATAGTTCTGAATGATGCTTTCCAGTTCTGTGCTTTGACCTAATGCATACTCCAAAGCAATTTTATCAATATCGGTACCCTCAGGCACGTCGAGGATGTTGTGCAGGTGGAAGCCACGCCCACGTGCTGGGTATTTCCAGTATGCCATCACCTGAGCCATCGCCGTAGGTACACAGCCCGCTGCAA
>JBGUGM010000152.1:0-25683 GCA_045111535.1 Bacteroidaceae bacterium | reverse complement strand
ACCGACCCGAAAAAGATGTTGAGGATGAAGAGTGCCACAACACCCACAATCAGCAGGATGATACGGAGTTTCATTTCAGTCGTTGGTAGAAATACATCGGTTCGTGCAACTTCACCTCGGGATGCGTGATTTGGATGATGTCGGAGAGCATCCGGTCGGGATGGAAGGGGGAACGCTCGTAGAAGCGGGAGGTGCGGGTGTTGCAACCCCACACATGACCCTGCTTGAAGGCATCGAAACGACGGTAGATGTCCGCGCCTGTGGCAAGTTCGGCGAGCGTGATGGGCTGGTCTGCTTCATAACGCATGAGCCAGATGTCGGCATCGTGGGCTGTGGCATAGACCTGTTCGGCTGAGAGGGGCACGGAGCCACTCTGCTGGTAGTCGGGGAAGGCTGTCTGCGCACCTGCATCGGCATAGAGTTGCCCGATGGTGCTGTGTACGCCTGGCTGATACCACACGTTGCCGTAGAGTTCTTCGGAGAGGATGCGAGGACGCTGGGAGGAGTGCTTGACCAAGGCACTCAGGCTGTCGTATCGAGCCACGAGTGCATCGAACATGGCATTGGCTTCCTTCTCCTTGCCAAAGAGGATGCCATAGAACTTCATCCATTCGGCACGTCCCAATGCGGTCTCCTCCATGTATTCGGCACACTCGATGATGGGCATGCCAAGTTGTCCCAGTTTGTCGTGCCCCGTGTTACTTTCGAAAGGAGACACAAGCATGGCATCGGGACGAAGTTTGATGATGAGTTCCTGATTGGGCGACATACCATTGCCACAATCCACCACGTCTTTGGTGAGCCCGTGGATGTACTGCTTCTCACATACACCTCCGATGCTCTCTTCCATGCCGAACTCGCAGATGAGTCCACAATGCACAGCCGTGAAAACGAGGGCATTCTTCAGGGGTGTCGTGATGACGGGGGTACCGCCCTCGTAGGGAGGGATGGCATCGGGGTCGCTGGTCAGGATGTAGGTGCCCAACAGCCCCTCGCCCCAAGGATTCTTGAGTTCCACCTCCACCACACTCTCGCCATAGCGCACCATCGTGATGTTCTTGGCATAGCGCATGGGGATGGTGTCGCCCTGCCCCATCAGGGGAGAAGAGGTGTTGCCCCCGCACGAGAAGAGCAGTGCGGAGGCAACAAGTATCAGCAACAACTGTAGTTGACAGTTGACAGTTGAAAGTAGTCTGTTGTCTTTTGTCAGTTGTCTGTTGTCTTTTTTATTCCTGAACATATTTTACACCAGTGTTGAACACAATAGAGATAGGACCTGTGGCTGTGTTCTCGAACTTCTTCACGAACTTGCCGTTGGCATCGTACTGGTTGGTGTAGGATGGCAGTGCGTAGCCAGCATATCCAGTCTCTGGGTTCTGCTGATAAGAAACGATGAAGATGTTGCCAGTCACAGGGTCAACAGCAATGAGAGCAGGGCTGAAGATGCCTTCTGGAGTCCATTCTGTCGTAGCGTCGATGGCTGGGTCGTAGATGAGGTAGTTGATGTTAGCAGCACCGTATGGAGCATTGGCGGTGTAAATTCTCTTGCCGTCAGTACCCATGAAAGTACCGTCAGCCACCCTTGAAACCTCCAAATCCTGGGTAATTCTGCGAACACCGGCACCCACCTGGTTCCAGTTCTCATCGTAGGAGCCATAGTCAAGGCAATACACATTCGTACCGATGGTGACCATCTGCATAGGATTGGTGATGTCCTCATCGATCAATTCCTCCACCTTGAGAGTCTGAGGATTCACGATAGAGATGGATGGCTTCACACCATTACCATAGTCGGAGTTAGCCACGTAGAGGCAGCCATTGGCTACGGTGACGCCATCAGGATAAGAACCTACAGCGAAGGTAGTCCACTCCTGGAAGGTCAACGTATCGACAGCAGCCAAGACACCGTTGCCACCATTGTAACTATCGCCATAGCAGGTGAAGTAGAGTTTGCCGTCCATACCTACAGCGGCACGTGGGCTGACACCGTCCTTCTCACCCAAGAGGTCAGTGGTCTTGATCTGCTGAATCACTTTCAAAGTGTTTTTGTCGCACACCCAGATGGTAGCCTCTGCATCCACCACGATGTAGAGTTTGCTGCCATAATCGGCGATGTAGTTGGCAGTCTTACCGAGAGACTTACCGTTGGCTGCCTGGAAAGCGTTGGCAGTCACAGCGCCAGAAGTGTAGTCGATGTAACTGAGGTTACCGTCGATGTTGGCTCTCTTGTTACCAGAACCTACGATAAACATACCATTAGACACGTCCACCTTCTTCTGTTCAGGGGTGTCGTCGTCGTTACTACAAGCAGTAAAGAGGGCTGCGCCCATCATCAGTACTGCAAAACTCAAAAGATACTTTTTCATAATCTTTTTGTTTTAATTGTTAAACGTAAATGTTAGTAATTTATTGTTATAACTTATAATTAAGTGAGACTTGAAAACTTCTCCCTGGCATGGGATAGGCTCCCACAATCTCGTATTGCTTGTCGGTCAGATTCTTCACATCCAGACGCACCTCCATGACTCCGTAGCCCAGATGGAAACGATGGTAGGCAGAGGCGCCGAGTTCGTAGTAACCATCCACACGGGTGCCTTGCAGGTGGGCATTGGTGGTCCAGCGTTCACTCACTGCCGTGAAATGGGTGGAACAACTCACCCAAGGATTCTCCCATGACAAAGCCATAGAACCTTGATGCTCAGGCATGTATGCAATTTGGTTATTGTAATAGGGTGACTCGGGATTGACACGGTTCTGTGCCCTCTGATAACTGTAATTGCCCGATGCCGCGAGTTGTTGACGCTCGTTCAACTGGTAGGAGGCATTGAGCGTGACATCGGCTCCATACACCCGCACCTTGCCCACATTGACACAGTTCCACACGAACATATTGTAGGGCACAGCCACAATCATGTCCTTGACCCAGTTGTAGTAGCCATCGAGGGTGGTCTGCACGTGAGCCTTGCCGAAGTCGCCCTGCCACGTGGTGCCGAGATTCAGTTGCTCGGTGCGCTCAGGGTCCAAGTTGGGAGAACCGTAATGCCAGTAGTAGTTCTCGTTGAAGGTGGGTGCACGGAAGATTTCCTTGTAGGAAGCACGTACATGCCAATGAGGCAAGAGGAGGTAGGACACGCTGAAGGAGGGTGAAAGGCGACGCATATCATCTGCTGAAGCACCTTGCTGGGCATCATTCAGATAGAGCGAATAGAGCAGACGTCCCATCATCGTGAGACGCTTCGTGCGGTACTTTGCCGTAGCGGACTGCAGGATGGTGTTGCGGTAGGGACGTGCATCGGTGGGGAGCGTGCTGTTCAGGTTGTTGTAGGCATAATCGGCAGAGTAGTCGAAAGCCCAATGCTGGGTAGGCATATAGAGCAAGGAGGCAGAGGTGTAGTATTCCCTTTGCCAGTAGTCGGCATCCTGCAACATGCTTGCCGTCACCCCGTCATCGTAGAAGGAGGCTGCCCAATTGAACTTGCCATGAAGTTTGAGGGAAAGCGTCTCGGTGAGCCGTCCCTGATACATGAGTTGTCCGAAGAAGTTGCGGTCACGCAAGGTCTCATGGCTGGTGTTAGAGTAGTAGTTCACCTGCCCTGGCAACTGACGGTCATTGTCGTAGTAATAGACCTTGCCTGTCAAGCGGTCAGAAGGATTGATGTGCCATGCAAAGTTCAGTTCTCCATGACCAGAGTTCATGCGGCTGTTCTTGCGGTGGTCACTCACGGTTTCCGTCACATTCTTGATGGTGTAAGGATAGTCATTCTCGGCATAGGTGTATTCGCCTACGGCAGAGAAAGCAAAACGCTCGTTGAGGTTCTGCTCGTATTTGAGGAAAGGTGACACATAGCCAAACGAGCCCACCTTCAACTGCGCCTTCAGATGAGGACGGACATCGTCAGTGGGCAACTGCATGGTCTGGATATGGACACTGGCAGGAGTGGTCACCTGTCGGGCAGGAATGAAGATGTCGTCATTGTCGCCAATGACCAACGAGAGACTGCCCACATTGTCCAACGAATAACGGGAAAGGTCTATCTCCCCACCCTGACACTCGCTGAGCATGACACCATCGTAACTAACACCTGTATGCTTGGTGCCCAAACCACGCACCGACACAGTCTTCATGCCCCCTGCCCCACCGTAGTCACGCAAGGTGATGCCCGGGAGACGATGCAAGGCATCTGCCATGTCGGTCACACCCAATCGCAACATCTCGCCATGATCCATCACATAGAGAGGAGCCGTGGAGGTCAGCGTGTGATGCTTATGACTATCCACCACCTGCACCTCGTTGAGACGAAGTGCAGTGGTATCAGTCTGTGCCGACGCTGACAGCATCCACATACTGACACTTGCGATGATCAGAAGGGGCTTGTACATATTACAACGGCATATTTCCGTGTTTCTTCGGAGGATTGCTCTGGTTCTTGTTGCGTGACATCTCCAATGCCTGAATGAGACGTTGGCGAGTATCGCAGGGAGAGATGATTTCGTCGATGTAGCCGAGTTGTGCGGCAGGCATGGGGTTGGCAAACTTCTGGCGGTACTCCTCAATCTTCTGGGCACGCTCCTCTGGAGTGGCCTTACGATAGAGGATGTTGCAAGCACCTTCGGCTCCCATCACAGCGATTTCTGCTGTTGGGTATGCGAGGTTCACGTCTGCCCCGATGCACTTGGAGTTCATCACAATGTAGGCACCACCATAGGCTTTGCGGGTGATGAGGGTAATCTTCGGCACGGTGGCTTCAGCAAAAGCATAGACCACCTTGGCACCATGACGGATGATGCCGTTGTGCTCCTGTTGCACACCTGGCAGGAAGCCAGGCACATCCTCCACAGCAATGAGGGGGATGTTGAAGCAGTCGCAGAAGCGGATGAAGCGGGCTGCCTTATCGGAGGCATCGATGTCGAGGGCACCAGCGAGGAAGTTAGGTTGGTTGGCAACGAAACCGACGGTACGCCCTGCCATGCGTCCGAAACCAATGACGATGTTCTTCGCAAACTCTGGCTGTATCTCGAAGAAATACTGCTGGTCACAGACAGGCTCGATGATATTACGAATGTCGTAGGGGATATTCGGGTCGGTTGGCACCACATTATCCAACTCATGACAGATACGATCCACCTCGTCAGTAACAGGATGCACAGGGGCATCTTCCATGTTGTTGGAGGGGATAAAACCGATAAGTTCACGGATGGTCATGAGGGTCTCTTCGTCGCTGTTGCAGATGAAGTGGCTCACACCGCTCACCGAGTTGTGGGTCATGGCACCACCCAGGGTTTCCTTATCCACATCCTCATTGGTCACAGCCTTCACCACATTAGGACCCGTGACAAACATCTGGCTCTGTTCCTTCACCATCAGGATGAAGTCGGTGAGTGCCGGGCTGTAACAGGAACCACCAGCACAAGGACCCAAAATGGCACTGATCTGTGGGATGACACCCGATGCCATCACGTTCCGCTTGAAGATATGGGCAAAACCTGTGAGGGATTCCACACCTTCCTGAATACGGGCACCACCCGAGTCATTCAGACCAATGATAGGAGCACCATTCTTCAGGGCGAGGTCTTGCACCTTGGCAATCTTCTGTGCATTGGCGGCAGAGAGTGAACCACCCAACACCGCGAAATCGAAGGCATAGACAAAGACGATGCGTCCGTCTATCTTTCCATAACCCGAAATGACACCATCACCTTCAATGCGTTTGTTCTCCATGCCGAAGTCCGTGCAACGATGCACCACATGCTTGTCCAACTCGACGAAGGTGCCACGATCGAGCAGGGTTTCTATACGTTCTCTTGCTGTCAGTTTGCTCATTTTTCTTCTTTTTTAATGTCCAACTTGATGAGTGCCTGTTCCACACGGACACTGTCGCCCACATTCACCAGAATGTCCTTCACGGTGCAGTCAGCATTGACTTTGTAGTTCGACTGCATCTTCATCGCCTCCATCGTGAGGACGGTATCACCTGCTTTCAGCGTGTCGCCAGGCTTCACGTAGATGTTCACAATCTTGCAAGGCATCGGTGCCGTAATGACATCTGCCTGCACTGATTCCTGTGAGCCTCCACGACGCATCTTCATATACTTCGCCTGTGAGTCGAGCATATCAATCTGATAGGTGGAGTAGTTGAGGTTGACACGGTAGTGCTTCTCCCCACTCTCACGGATGAGTTCCGCATTGTACGAGTTGCCGTCGTAGATGAGGGAGCAGGTGCCATTCTGGAGCATCGCCACATCCACATCATAGACTTGTCCGTCAATGTCAATCTTCACTTGGTTACCCTCCTTGCTCAGCAAGGTCACTTCCAAGGTCTTATTTCCAACTTGTATTTCCATATTATACTCTCAGCACTCCTTTCTGCAATCCAAATGCTCTCCAACGACTGATTGCCGTGTTCTCAGCGACAGGCGTGGTGGGCTTGTTTTCTTCCAAATTCATCAGATAGTCGATATATGCCGCAATGACTGCCATTGGCTCCGAGTCGTTCTTGAAGCCTGGACGTGGACGCAATCTGTCTTGGTTGCGCTAAATGTAATAGGTGTTGTAGTTACCCTGCTTGAAGTCGGGCACATCGATGATGCGACGCAAGTAACGGATGTTGGTCGTCAAACCCGTAATCTTGTACTCGTAGAGCACACGACGCATACGCTCAATGGCATATTCACGGCTGGTTGCCCACACGATGAGTTTACCAATCATCGGGTCATAATGCACAGGAATCTCATAACCCTCATACACATAAGAGTCTATTCTGGCACCGATACCATGAGGCTCCGTGAGTTGCTTGATGACACCAGGCGATGGCATGAAGTTGTGCTCGGTATCCTCAGCACAGATACGGCACTCGATGGCATGACCACGTTGACGAATGTCCTCCTGACGATAACGAAGTTCCTGACCATCAGCAATGAGAATTTGCTCTTTCACCAAGTCAATGCCCACCACTTCCTCGGTGATAGGATGCTCCACCTGAAGGCGTGTGTTCATCTCCAAGAAGTAGAACTTATGGTATTTGTCCACCAAGAACTCAATGGTTCCTGCTCCTTCATAACCCACCGCACGGGCTGCTGCCACCGCCTTGGCACCCATCTCCATGCGCAGGTTATAGTCAATAAATGGACTGGGACTCTCCTCCACAATCTTCTGGTGGCGACGCTGCACAGAGCACTCACGGTCAAACAGATGCACCACGTTACCATGCTTGTCGCCCAAGATTTGGAATTCTATATGGTGTGGCTCTTCCACAAACTTCTCAATATATACCGTGTCATCGCCAAAGCCAGACATGGCTTCGCCCTTGGCGGCATTGTACATCTCCACCACATCCTCTTCCCGTTCAATGAGACGCATACCCTTGCCACCACCTCCCATTGAGGCTTTCAGCATCACAGGGAAACCAATCTTCTTTGCCACCTTCACGGCTTCTTCTGCCGATTTCAGGGGCTCTTCCGTACCAGGAACTACAGGTACACCTGCTTCAATCATCTTGCGACGGGCACTAATCTTGTCACCCATCTCCTCCATCGTTTCAGGACGAGGACCAATGAAGATGAAGCCCTCCTTCTCACAACGACGGGCAAACTCCGCATTCTCCGAAAGGAAACCATACCCCGGATGAATGGCATCCACCTTGTGCTTATGGGCAGCCTCGATGATGTGGTCAATGTTCAGATAACTGTCGCTGCTGGCAGCCCCACCGATGCACTCTGCCTCGTTGGCAAAGAGCACATGGCGAGAAAGCCTGTCTGCGGTGCTATACACAGCCACAGAACGGATGCCCATCTCGTAACAACTACGCATCACACGGATGGCTATCTCCCCACGATTCGCTACTAATATCTTTCTAATCATATTCTCGTTTTTAATACATTTCCTGTTCCGACAACTCATTTGCCTCCATCAGGGCACAGTCTTCGGTAATCTGCTTGAGCGAGACTGCTGCCATGTTGAGCGTACGGAAACACTGTTTCAGCATCGCCTGTGCCGTAGGAGTCTTGGTGCTCATACGGTTCTTGATGTTGAAGAGTTCCTTCGTGATCCCCAACAGTTCGTTTGTGGGCAGGAATGTCTCTCCTGAAGCAGTGTCAATCGTGTTGTCAATCTGCTCCATGATGGCATCAGTACCCTCAGCCTTCAAACTCTCGTCATTCGACTGGCTGACCAGTTCCTCCACATCGCCCTTCAACTGATGCATCAGGTCAATGTATTGTGTGTATGTTGAATGATAAATGTCCATTGATAACTCTGTTTTAGTTGTATTACATCAAACGCAGGGTGAAGTATCCCAGCACCATGCCGACAACACCAATGATGATACCCACCTTCAGCATCTCGTTCTGCTTCACAAGACCTGTAGAGTGTGCAATGGCATTAGGAGGAGTACTGATAGGCAAGCACATGGATACAGATGCTGTGATGGCAATGGCGATAAGCATCGTGGTCACACCACCAATGCTTTCGAGTCTGTCACCCATACCCTTACATACCACTGCCAATACAGGTACCAAGAGTGCCGTGGTGGCTGTATTGCTGATGAAGTTTGACATAGCGTAGCATACCAGCATGGCGATGATGAGAATCACGAGTGGTGACCACTGATCGAACGGAATGCTCTGGATGGCATTTTCTGCCAAACCTGATTCGTTGAGGGCAACACCCAGTGCGAAGCCTCCAGCCACCATCCACAGCACACTCCAGTTAACTGCCTGCAAGTCCTTTGCCGTGATGACACCTGTAGCAGCAAATACAGCGATAGGAATCATGGCTACGGTGTTGGCATTCACACCCGTCACCTTATCGAGCAACCAGAAAAGAATCGTCACGATGAACGTGATGATGACCACCGTCGTACGCCAGTTGTGCTGGATATTTCCTTCGATATTCAGTT
Organism: Bacteroidaceae bacterium; assembly: GCA_045111535.1. Lineage (GTDB taxonomy): Bacteria > Bacteroidota > Bacteroidia > Bacteroidales > Bacteroidaceae > Minthosoma. The sequence continues at coordinate 16,789 of JBGUGM010000152.1, read as the reverse complement.
CGATGGTCTTCTGCTTAAAGGGGAAGAGTTTCAACAACAACCACCAGCCAATGACCAAAAGAATCAGTGTCATAGGCACCATATACATCATCCATTCACCGAAACCAATGTTGAGGTTCATACCCTCAGGGTCATTCAGATACTTCAATGCAATCATGTTAGGAGGTGTACCGATAGGTGTACCGATACCACCAATGTTGGCACCCAATGGAATGGCAAGTGTCAATGCCACACGTCCCTTACCATCAGCAGGAAGTGCTTTGAACACAGGTGCCAAGAACGTCAGCATCATGGCTGCTGTAGCGGTGTTACTGATGAACATGGAGAACAAGCCCGTGATGAGGATGAAGCCCAACAGCACCACCTCACTACGCTTTCCGAAAGGTTTAAGCAAGTAACGTGCCATCACCACATCCAAGCCACTCTTTGTTGTGGCAATTGCCAACACGAAGCCACCCAAGAACAGGATGATGATAGGGTCAGCAAAGGTTGCCATCAGCACCTTGTAACTGAGCAGTTCAGACTTCTCCAAACCTGATGAATAGAAACTCAGAGCACTATCCGACGTGGCGAACAGCAACATACAGATAAGACATACTGATGTTGCCCATGCAGGAATGGCTTCCGTCAGCCACATCAGCGTGGCAAACACGAACAGGGCAATGATGCGCTGCTGCACCACTGTCAGTCCCTCGATGCCGAAGCACTCTGTAGGCAGACATGCCACCACCACTGTCGCGATAATCGAAATGGCAGAGGCAATGAACGCTTTGTTGTTAAACCTTTTCGACAACTTGTTGCCGAACTTCTCTCCTCTCTGGGGTTCCAACTTCCTGAACATGTGAAGATGGAACAGTTTGTTGTTGAATATTGACATATATTTTTTAATTTAGGACTTTCAATAGTTGAGTGCCCGAGCATCACTGCTGGGGCACTCGGCATTTACAACACGTTAATGATATTTTATGAAGATTTCTTTCTCTCTATTTGCCATTTGGCAGACACACACCACACGGGGACATCCTAACATAGAACATCCTCGGTACAGCCTGGCTGACACACGGCAATTCATCATTATATTAATAATGTATCGGTAAAACGCTGTCCGTAGTCCCGCAGACAAACGTCACTAATGGCAAATGGCAGGTCTTCTGACTCGTCCTACAAGTGCACGGTCTTCCCGAAGATTTCAAAGCCTTGTCCGTCAGACGCCGCTTTGACTCCAGTGACACTGTTGGCAACCTGTTATAAGGAATCACAGCATCGGGTAATGTCGGGGATTTTCACCCCATTCCCATCTTAGCCCCGTCGCCACCCCGTCAAGTCTCGACGTGTGGGGGAGAACCAAATGCGGTGCAAAGGTACGAATAAGTGAGGAAAGAACCAAATATATTTGAGTTTTTTCGAACGAGAGCACTTTAGACGATAGTCAAAGTACAACTTTTTATCGTATCACAACTTTCTTGTCGCCTTTAATGTACACACCCTTCTGGGTGGGGATGCCATTGAGTGGACGTCCCATCAGGTCATAGTATGGTTCTTCTGTTGCTGTGGAAACGTAGCCTGCATCACTGATTCGCGTGTCTTCAGTCAGTTCCAGTGTGAAGGAACCTATATAGTTGTCCACAGCATCATAGGCTTTGAACACCACAAGTCCCCCTTTCTTGGGGACGAACGAGAAGGTAACCTCCTCTTCCTGGCCTGCACGAATATAGGCACCACATTCCATCTTCTCACCCGAGGAGAAAGGTGTCTTGTTTGTGATGTCAGCCTCTTCGATATGTCCATAATAGAAAGGTGTAAGATATAGTTCATCAACATAATCTTTCTCACCCAAGTTTCGGACACTGATGGTCACATCGCTACGTTGATTCAGTTTACCCGTCCCCTTCGTAATGGCTCCGCCAACACATTCCAAATGGAAGAAATCTTCACACACATGGATAAAGAAGTGACCTTCGTCTGTGCGTCCTGCAACCACATGCGATTCGACAGGAGAAACAACCAGCCATTCTGCTCCAGGCTTTCGGGAACGAAGCATAGGATAGAGCGTCAGTGAGTCGCCTGGTTGGAATGCCGAAGATTCTATATCAACAAGCATATAGTTGGATGAGTAAACGATGCTATCGTTGGGATCGCCTATGAAACATGGTGTCAGATGCCCTTCCTCATCCATCGTGCCAAGAGCATGATCGAATATCGCCTCTCCTGCATCTTCATACCTATAGAGAAAATCAAATCTCACCGTTTTCTTTCCTTGAATACGTATGGAGTGGTTCTGATAAATTTTGGGGCGAGAGCCGTAGGGGCTAGGTTGTTTCTCTAAAGTCGGGTCTATGTAGATGATAGCACTCTGATTGATGCAGAAACCGATGCCACTACTGCCACTGCCTGCGCTGGTATTGTTGTATGGGTTCAATACGGAGAGTGAAAAATAGCCGTCATCACAACCTCCCCATCCCCAATTGATGTGGAACAAGCCATTTTCATCATAGCCATCACAGATGAAAGCGTGGCCAGCATCGTCACTATAACCGTTATACCGCACAGGACGCCTGGCTGCCAACTCACCATAGATGAGGTCTTCCCATTCATCAATATCGAATGCGGAATGATAAAGTAGAGTGGTTGCCGGATAACCGAAATAATTGGCATATACCAGTTGCTCATCAACCTCCGATGAACCCGATCCATCTGGGGTGTATTCCATCTTTATCGCCTGACCGCAATAGCGCATCAGTGTGGCAACAGCACGCTTTTGTTCCTCAGTACCCACTTCTTCAGACGCCCCCGTTTCAGGATTCACCACCACATAATCATCAAGCATATTGTCCCAGTCGAAGGTGACGGACGGAAGGGCATCAATCAGCCACACCTTCTTCGTGTCTCTGTATTCAGTCTTGTATTCATAAGCAGGTATTCCATCAGGAATCGTTTTGGGCCATTGATAATAGTTCATCACTTGAGCCATCGCCGTCGCCATGCACCCTGCCAGACATTGCTTACCCTGCTTCTTAGGGTCAGCGCCATCATAAAGTGGTGCCAACCCCCAATAGGGAGAAAGTTGATTCCAATGCGACTTGATGAGTGGCTCCACTGGTGCTCTGTCCGAACGCGTATTGGTAAGACTCATGCCGGCATCATTCAGCGCATTGCCATCTACAAAGTCTGTGCGGTCACCCAGCGTAGCCACTGCATCGTCATAACTCTTGAGCCAAACACGCATGTTCTCAGGCATCCACTCCCAATCAAGGCTTCCCGTCCTGCTGTAACCCAGCACAGGCAACGTGCGGCTATCTCCCGAAGCAATCACGAATCCCCCACCCTCGCAGTTGAAGGCATAGATGCTGCTGGCATCAACACTGACAGCCTTCAGTTCACGATTCATGGCAGGAGCACGACGAACCTGTGACCCTGGCTGTGCATGGAAGAACTCCACCACACGTGCACGAGCCTGTTGCTCAGAGATGTGCTGTGCCCAAATTGTCAGATGGGGACACAGTACAACTACTATTGCAATTATTAGTCGAGCAGATTGCTTCATCTACATGATTATTACTAAGTTATGACTTGATTTATTTAGTATCAAAACGCATCATTCTCTCTTTCCAGCCAACACCATGCGAGTGGCAGCAAGAGAGTGGCGAGCATGGTTGTGTAAATTCTGTTCATAATCGTATATTTTTATGTTATCATCATTTCGTGGGCAAAGATACACATTATTTTTCACATCCCAATCTTTTGAGGTGTTTTTTGACTACCCACAAAGAAATTTTCATGGTCTTCCACGCCCATTTACAGAGGTACTGCGTATCCAATTGATGGGCTTGCCGTATCGCTTTTTATTTTGAAACTTTGAAAAAAATATTTGAAAGTTGCAAATTTGTATTTGAAAGTTACAAAAAGAAAATTGAAAGTTTCAAAATAAAACGGAAACGCTTGCCTTAATAAATTAAATGTGCTATCTTTGCAGTTGCGAAAGCGAAAACGTGATTATTATTCATTATTCAATTCATTAAAGACGATTATGGAATACATTATGGAGAAGATGCCAGACATACACAAGACTGGCGAAACAAAGTACTACCCGAAGGTGAAGCACAATCATGTCATTGAACACAACACGATTGTGAGTCTGTTTAAAGATGTGACGACCATGAGCCGCAGCGCAGTTGAAAGCGTGATGAAGGGCTTGCCTGAAGTGCTGAACATGTATCTGGCACAAGGTCATTCTGTGAAGATTAATGGCTTCGGCACATTTGACGTGATTCTGGGGCGCCTGACGGAGAAGGAGATGGAGAACAAGAAGAAGAGGAGGAAGGTGCAGGCGAACAGGAGTGGTGTGTACATCAAGAAAATCAACTTCCTGCCTGACCCCGAATGGATGATGGAATTGCGTGGAACTACTGAACTGACAAGCAAGGCGAATCCTAAGGAGGCGTTTGGAATGACGCTGACAGAGGAGGATCGCCTAGAGATTGCCTTGGAGTGCATCGAGAAGAAGGGAGTCATGAGCGTGAGGGATTATATGATCAGGACAGGATTGGGACAGATGAAGGCGCAACAGGAGTTGAGGAAGTTCAGCGATGACCCGAAGAATGCCATCCATCGCATGGTGAGCAGAAACACAGAGGTATATGTGAAGGAATAAACCATTTATTTTTGTTGTTTCGGAAAATCTTCGTACCTTCGCACCATGATTGAGAAAATGATTGTTCTGGAGGATATTGACCTCGTGACGTTCTACGGGGTACAGAATGTCCATTTGCAGATGATTAAGGCGCTGTATCCGAAGTTGAGGATTGTGGCTCGTGGCAACATCATCAAGGTGATGGGCGACGAGGAGGAGATGTGTGCGTTTGAGGAGAATGTGCTGAAGATGCAGGAGCATTGTGCAAAGTACAACTCGCTGAACGAGGAAGACATCTTGCAGATTGTGAAGGGAGAGGTGCCACAGGGACATGCAACTGACGGGAATGCCATCTGCTACAGCGTGACAGGCAAGGCGATTGGGGCACGTTCGGAGAATCAGAAAACTCTGGTGGATGCCTACTACGGGAACGACATGCTGTTTGCCATTGGTCCTGCAGGATCAGGTAAGACATACGTATCTATTGCACTGGCGGTGAGAGCATTAAAGAACAAAGAAATACGTAAGATTATCCTGTGTCGCCCTGCTGTGGAGGCTGGTGAGAAGTTAGGTTTCCTGCCTGGTGACATGAGGGAAAAGATAGACCCCTATCTGCAACCGCTCTACGATGCTTTGCAAGACATGATACCTGCTCAGAAACTCACGGAGTACATGGAGCAGAATGTAATTCAAATTGCTCCTTTGGCATTCATGCGTGGACGTACCCTGAACGATGCGGTGGTGATTCTCGACGAGGCGCAGAATACAACGACACAGCAAATCAAGATGTTCCTCACCCGTATGGGACAGAACACGAAGATGATCATCACGGGTGACCTGACGCAGATTGACCTGCCTCGCAACGTGAAGAGCGGACTGAAGGAGGCGAAGGAGGTGCTGAAGGATGTGAAGGGCATCGCATTTGTGGAGATGGACGAAAGGGACATCGTGCGCCACAAACTGGTGACGAGAATCGTGAATGCGTATCATAAGTATGAAAGCGAGACGAAGTACCCGCTATTCAACGAAGCAGAAAAACAACAATTAAATCAATAATAAGATGAAGGCTTTAACAAGAACGGATTTCAACTTCCCCGGACAGAAGGAAGTGTATCACGGCAAAGTTCGTGACGTGTATAACATCAACGATGACCTCATGGTGATGGTTGCCACTGACCGCATCTCTGCATTCGATGTGGTGCTGCCCAAGGGCATTCCTTTCAAAGGACAGGTGCTGAATCAGATTGCAGCGAAGTTCCTCGATGCCAGCGCAGACATCGTGCCTAACTGGAAATTGGCGACTCCTGACCCCATGGTGACGGTAGGTTTGAAGTGTGAAGGTTTCCGTGTGGAAATGATTATCCGTGGCTACCTGACTGGCTCTGCTTGGCGTGAGTACAAGGCAGGAAACCGCACCCTGTGTGGCATCACCCTGCCAGAGGGTATGAAGGAGAACCAGAAGTTCCCGAAGCCCCTCATCACCCCTACCACAAAGGCTGATGAGGGTCACGACGAGAACATCTCGAAGGAGGAAATCATCGCTCAGGGTCTGGTGAGCAAGGAGGACTATGAGGTGATGGAGAAGTACACCTATGCCCTCTTCGAACTGGGCACCAAGATGGCTGCCGAGAAGGGACTTATCCTCGTGGACACGAAGTACGAGTTTGGCAAGCGTGACGGTAAGGTGTATTTGATTGACGAGGTACACACTCCTGACTCTTCTCGCTACTTCTACGCTGATGGCTATGAAGAGAAGTTTGCCAAGGGCGAGCCTCAGAAGCAACTCTCCAAAGAGTTTGTGCGCCAGTGGCTTATTGACCACAACTTCATGAACCAGCCCGGACAGGTGATGCCCGAAATCACAGACGAGTATGCCGAGTCGGTATCTGACCGCTACATCGAACTGTACGAGCACATCATTGGCGAGAAGTTTGTGAAGGAGACAAGCGACGAGGATATTGCCAAGCGCATTGAAAATAACGTAAATGCTTATTTAGCAAGTAAATAAGTGTACGAACAGGAGCAGATAAAGCCTTACGGCGAAGAGGGCACGAAGCGTGAACAGGTGGAGCAGATGTTTGACAACATCGCCCACTCCTACGACACCCTGAACCACACGCTCAGTTTCGGCGTTGACCGCATCTGGCGCAAGAATGCCATCAACTTTCTGCTCAAGAACAGAACCAGCACGGATAGCGTACTCGACATTGCCACAGGCACTGGCGATTTCGCTATCCTTGCTTGTCAAAAACTGCACCCGAAGAAGGTGGTGGGTTGTGACATCAGCGAGGGGATGATGGCGATTGGCAGGGAGAAGGTGAAGGAGTTGGGATTCTCGGACATCATCACATTTCAGAATGAAGATTGTGCAAAGATGTCCTTCGAGACAGGCTCATTCGATGCCGTGATTTCAGCCTTTGCCCTGCGCAACTTCCAAAACCTCGATGAGTGTCTGAAGGAAATGCACCGTGTGCTGGCTCCTGACGGGCACCTCTCTGTCGTGGACCTCTGCACCCCTGTCTCCTTCCCCATGAAGCAACTCTTCTATGTTTATAAGAAGGTGGTGATGCCCCTGTTGGGAAAACTCTTCTCGAAGGACAAAACTGCCTATTCCTACCTGCCCGAGACCATGGATGCCGTGCCCCAAGCAGAACGGATGCAGCGCATCATCCAACAGGCAGGATTCCACAACGTGAACTTCAAACGCCTTGCCTTTGGCATGTGCATCCTTTACACAGCAACGAAATGACAACATACGGACTCATCGGCTATCCCCTCGGACATTCTTTCTCTCGCCAGTTCTTCACAGAGAAATTTGCGAAGGAAGGGATTGATGCCCAGTACCTGAACTTTGAAATTCCCAGCATCGAGGAGTTTCCCAACATCATCAAGAACCACCCCGAACTGCGAGGGCTGAACGTGACCATCCCCTACAAGCAGCAGGTCATGCAGTATTTGGATGATATCAGCGAGGAGGCAAAGGCTATTGGGGCGGTGAACGTGGTAAGATGTCAACTGTCAACTGTCAACTGTCAACTTAACCTGAAGGGTTACAACAGCGATGTGATTGGTTTTGTGGAGAGCATCAAACCCCTCTTGAAGCCTCATCACAAGAAGGCATTGATACTGGGTACAGGTGGTGCATCAAAAGCCATTCATTATGGACTCACAAAGAAGTTAGGCTTGGAGACGCTCTTCGTGAGCCGCTCGGCACGGGAAGGCATGATTACCTACGAGGAGGTGACAACTGAGGTGCTGAAGGAATATGAAGTCATCGTCAACTGTTCTCCTGTCGGGATGTTCCCGCATGTGGACGAGTGCCCTGCCCTGCCCTACGAAGCCATGAACGAGAATCATCTTCTGTATGACCTCGTGTATAACCCGCTGGAGACGCTCTTCATGAAGAAGGGAGCCGCACAGGGTGCCACGGTGAAGAATGGACTCGAAATGTTGCATTTACAGGCAATTACTTCGTGGGAATTCTGGACACAATAACATTTTTCATTCCTAATTCCATATTCCTCATTTATATTTACTATCTTTGCAACGTCAAAACTATTTACTACTCAATCACTAAACCTAAAAAGATGCGGACTATCCTATTAACCCTCATTTTGTGTGCATGTTCCCTCTGTGGCATACAGGCACAAACCATCAAGCAAGGCGACAAGTTCTTCGATGGCATTGCACTCTACACCGTACAGGAAGTGCGGATGGGGAAGTATGTCTATATGACAGGTAACGAAGGTGAAGAACTGACTCTGGAGAAGGTGGACGGCAAAGTGGGTGAATACACCCTGCAACCCAGTCGCCAGGCAGACGAGCCTCCTTTCGGGTGCAAATGGGGATGCCGTGTGCAGTATATCCGTCATGATGAAAGAAATCTTCTCGCATTCCGCAAACCCAACAATGGCGATGTGGTATGGACCATGGATTTGACACGCGACTCCTACGACGACTGCACCATGCGGCAAGAGATGATGGAGCAGGAAGAGCCCGAGAATGCCGGCACCCTGGTGCTGAACCGCCCTTATCTGAATAACATCTCCAAGGAAGATCTGCGTCTGATGCGCAACCGCATCCTTGCCAATCATGGTTACCGTTTCCAGTCGAAAGACCTTCAGGAATACTTCGGAAAGTACGCTTGGTACAAACCCGTCACGAACAACAGCACCATCAAACTCGACGTCATTGAGCAGATCAACATCGAACTCATCAAGAGCGAGGAAGCAGAAAGAAAATAACCTATCCTATTGATACATGTACGATATGAAAAAGATTGCACTTTTACTGACAACACTGGCTGCCCTGTTCCTTTCGGCATGCGGCAGCAAGAGTGGGCAGACGGGGAATGATGCCGCTGCAACCGACTCAACCAAAGTCTCAGACACATCTGCCGAAGAGCAGGAGGCAAAGGAAGCCATCACGAGCCTCCTCGACGACCTCTATGCCGACGCTGGCAAGAACCAGGGAGGCATCGACGCGAAGTATGCCTGCCATACATGGCGTGAGATGGTGGCAGCCGTGGAGAAGAAAGATGCACAAGTGGCAGAAATCGGCTTCTTCAACGAAGACTACTGGACAGGCATGCAGGACAGCAACCCCAACGACTTTGAAGTACAGAACCTGCAGTTCGAGCAAGTAGACATAAAGAAAGGCACCGCCCTGGCAAGTTTCACGCTCTACAGTTCCGTTCAGACCGTCCGTTTCAAGTTCGCCTTCTGCCAGGAAGATGGCAACTGGCGTGTACACGACATCCACTCGTTCTATGAAGACGAGAACGACAAGGAAGTGGAGTTCAGTTATCTGGAATCTATGACTGAATACGTAAACGAGGAGGAATAACAACATGAAAGCATTGATCATTTCCGTCCTCCTGTGCCTCTGCGCCATGGGCACCGTGCAGGCACAAATCGCAGGCTTCGAATGGTTCGACGGCACCCTTCAATACACTGCCGAGCAGATAGCAGGTGGAAAAATCGTGATGAACGCGATGGATGAAGGCGAGGAGATTCAGTTTGTGCTCGTGCCCGTGGCTGGCAAGGCAGACACCTATACCGTGACTGATGGAGGAGAGGATTTTTCAACCGTATATACAGGCTTGACCGCCAAGCACATGAAGAAAGAAGGCTGGGATGTCATCGGGCTCTACAACGACAAGAAGCAGTTGGTGAACCTGATGGAGAATGTGGAGAAGTTCACCGATTACTACGAGCAGGTGTCTGTCAACCGATGGAAGGAGCAACTCAATGGCACCTACTACTTCCCCGAAGGTGGCGGTGACGACCTAGTGTGGGGCGACAAAGCCATCGTCGTGAACAACGTGGTGGCACCCTACGAAGTGGTGACCTTCAATGGCAGAGTGACCGGCTACATCCGCGTGGAAGGCACAGGCACCATTCTGGAAGGTCTGTGGGAAGTGGTGCCAACGCTCGAGGGCATCCATCTCTACGAAATCAATGAGAAAGGCGACTATCTCTACGAATGGGAACGCACCCCCGTGGAGTACACCCTCAAGGAGAGCAACCCCCGTGTGGGACGTTTCGACTATGCCACAAGGACATTCCTCACCTGCAAGCACTTCCGCCACTACAAGAAGTCCACCCTCCGCATCATGCGCAATTCCATCATGGCACGCAACGGCTACAAGTTCACCTCCAAGGACCTGCAGGACTACTTCAGCAAGGAACCCTGGTACAAACCAGCCGCATCCAACGACAACATCAAACTCTCCTTCATCGAGCAGATGAACATCGAACTCATCAAGGCAGAGGAAGAGAACCCCAATCATGAATCGTATGTAAAAGAGCCATAAGACATGAAAACATCCATCATCACCCTCATCCTGAGTGCGTGTGCCCTCGGCATGAACGCACAAGCCCTGAAGCAGCAAGGCACCTCCGTCGAGAAGATCGTGCCCAAAGGTTGGGAACACGAAGAAGCACAGGGCGACCTCAACAAAGACGGCATCAAAGACCTCGTCGTGATCGCCAAGCCCAACTTCAAGGAGAACATGCAGACCCGCGACGACGGCTACGAATACAACTTCAACTCCTACATCCTCGCCATCTACTTCGGACAGGCAGAAGGCGGTTTCCGACTCTGGAAGCAATACGACACGCTCTTCCAACCCGAGAGCGAAGACATCAGCCTGGAGGTTGACATCGAAATCACCGAACGCGGCACCCTGAAGATTGACGCCAACCCATTCGCCTCGGCAGGCTCATGGGCAAACGACGACACGAGTTACACCTACCGCTATCAGAACGGCGACTTCTACCTGATTGGCAAAGAGACCACCACCCTGATACGCAACACAGGCGAGATGACCACCGTCAGTGAGAACTACCTCACCTGGAAACAGCAAACCGTCGAGGACAACGCCTTCGAGGAGGTCGACAAGAAGGAAACGTGGAGCACACTGACCAAGAAACCCCTCGAGAAACTCGGAGACAGTGAACTTTGGTAATTTCTATCACTTCTAAATAATTAAAACAACAATGAAAAAGATTTTTCAGTTTGCCCTCATGGTTGCAGCAATTGCCATGACGGCATGCACGGGCAAGACCGCGCAGAACACAGATGCAGGTGCTGAAGCAGACAGCGCAGCCACACCTTGGTACGAAGACATGGAAGCATTGGATGCCGACCTCAAGGCAGCCATCGAGAATGCCCGTGACCTCGACGAATCCAAGATCTCCACCACACTCATGCCCATCAAGAAGGGCACCCCCAACGAGGAATGGGAAACCATCGACGGCAAGGACATGGTGCTGCTCGTCACCCTCGTGGACAGCAGCCGTCTGCAGAAGTTCTTCGGACAGGAGGGCGTCTATCAGATTGACCGCGAAATGGGCACTTGGGTCACCATCCCAGGCGAGTGGCTCACCAAGAAGGCAGCCTTCGAGGGGCTCGACAGTGTGGCAGCCCACATGCGCATGTTGCAGATGTACGGCCTCAGCCCCGACTGCACCTACAACATCATGGTGCAGTTCTATGCCGACGTGAACGGTATCTTCCGTCCCGCATCCGATCCAAGCATCGACACCACCACCGCAGGTATCGAGTTCCCAGCATGGGCAGACGAGAACTACAAGGTGGGCGACACCAACTTCCGCGAGTGGTTCCGCTACAACGTACAGGCAGCCTTCGAGGACGACAGCCCACTGCCTTGGACACGCCTCGGCTACACCTACGACTGGCACCATGGTGCAGACCGTCAGGGTCTCTCCGAATATGTGGTGGTTGACCAGACCTACCTGAAGGTGAAGAGTTACGAAAGCGAGTGGCAGTTCATCAAGGCACTCAGCAACGAGGAATAAGAGTAAAGGTCAAAAAGGGAAATTCACCAATTCACTTTTTCACCTTTTATTCACAAAGAGGAAGTCAATCGACCTCCTCTTTGTGTGTTATAAAGCGTGTGTATGCTTTGCCGTACTTGGCGATGAAGGCTAAGGGGAAGAACACCTTGTTGAGAAGTTCAGGCACACATTCTGCATCCCAACTCATCTCAATGGAAGCGGTGACATCCACCCTTGCTGCCTTGAGTCTTTCCAATATCGACTCTACTTTGAGTCCATATAGATAGAATGCCAAGGCCACAAGTTTTTTGTTTATGTCAAGTGAAAGCCTACGTTCGACAGAGCCTCCAAGACTGCTTACCGTAAGACCCCGTATTTGGTGTGAGTAAGATTATGAAGTATTTGGCTTTGGCACTAAAATCAATTTAGCGTTCTCACTCGATTCAATTTAGCGTTGGCACTCAAAGTGATTTAGCCTTGGCACTCAAATGAGTGAGAACGCTAAATTGAATCGAGTGCCAAGGCTAAATCAAAATTAGCAATAAGGCTAAATCGTATCTAGTGCCAAGGCTAAATGTCTTAGAACCTGTGGAATAGCGGGCGCGGGGTCTCACCCATACACCGCATGGTGTCTATGAAAGAGTGGAACTATACACAAAGGAAACACATCCATCTGGACGTGCTTCCTTACCTATCTTTATGTTGTTATGCAACCTCTGTGAGGAGGTGTGAAAGGGTTTTCTTTTATGGGACGTTCAGTTCGAAGCCTCTCTTCACGTCGCCCATAACCTGCTGAATGCCTCGTCCACCTGTGTCCAACTTTATTTGGTATTCGATGTCGAGGATTTCCATCGGGTCTATGGTATTCGAGCCTATCTGCTTGAACTTTTTCGTCATTTCGGTCATGAAGTCGATGTCCTCCTGCACCTGCTTGTATTTCGCCGAGCCAGGCTTCAAGGTTTGAAGATTCTGTTTAAGTTTGGGCAGAAGCATGTTCTCCATTTCCTTGGAATACTCACGGCATTTGGCTTGGAGTTTCATTGTTTCGGTGAAGCGAGCGTTGTTGTCGATAGCCGTGGTCTTGGCGTCAAGCACTTTTGGAATGCTCTTGAGAGTCTGCGGGGTTGCCGTGTTCCAGTTGTAGCCTTCCTGAAGGAATTCAGTGGTTGCGAATGCTTCGGCGTGTGCGCTGTTGGTGATGTTCATTTCTGACGCTGTCGCACTGATGCCGAACTTTTGCTTGTGGATGCTATTGAGGGCTGCCTGGGCATCTTTGAGGAACTCCTGCGGTGAGGAGGGTTGCCCGTTCTTGATGTAGACGGGCTCGACGTAGTTGTTGGTCTTGCTGACCACGCCCAAGTCGAGGTCCATGCTGGATGAGCCGACGCTGGATGAGTTGCGGAACTGTTTCCACTGAATGTCTTTCACATTCCATCCCTTGGCTTCGAGTGACTTGTTGAGTTCGGGTATCTCCTGATTGTAGATGTTCTGGATGCGCTTGTCGAAACGGGCACGGGTGGCTGAGGCATCGGGAGCGTTGGAGTATTTCAGTTGATGCTTTGCCTGGTAACTGGAGTTCATGGAGGCAGCGAGTTGGTCGAGTTCCTTGTCCAGTCGTGCCACTTCCGCTTTGTTGTTAGCCCAGTCGGCTTTGGTGCGTGCTGCTTCCAGTTTCTTGAAACTGGCTATGGCATCCTGTGCTTCGAGTTGCTCTTTCTTTGTGATGAGGAGGTCGCGCTTCTGTGCTGCAGAGAGTTTCTTCGCGTCCTGCACCTTGACGTTTCCGCCTCGTGAGGTGAGTTGGACGGTCTTCTCGATGCCTTTTTGCATGCAGTATTGCAGGAGCATGGTGGTTCCTGCCTTTTTAAAGGAATCCCAGGCGAGGTCCTCGAGCGGCATGCCCTGGTTCTCCTCTTCGGTGAAGTTATCGACGAAGGTAGCGGCTCCCGTGGTGGCGATGTTGTAAGCACCGAGTCCCGAGAAGACGGCTTTGCGTACAGGTCTATTGAAGACGCCTATACCCACGTCCTCATTGAGACCCAGTTTTCCACCGACATACTTTCCTGTCGCCTGGATGCCTCCACCTGCTGCGAAGCCGAGCGTTCCGCCATAGACCATGCCGGCGACTTTGGATGTGGTGTTGGCGTAGGTGAGGGCAGAACCCGTTGCTCCGGCAAGGGTGCCTCCGGTGCGGAGGAACTGTCCGACGGTCATCATGGGCGTAGCGAATGCCTGAGGCGCGATGCCCGCCACGAGTGCTCCGCAGAGCATCATGGTGCAATTGGCAGCGAACTCTTTCTCATGGCTCGCGACAATCTCTTCCTCGGCAGCAGCCTGCTCACGGGTGGCATAACCTACTATCTTGGAGTTGAGCGCATTGCGCAGGCGCTGCATCTTCTGGTAGTCGCCGTTAACGAGCGAGCCGTCTTCGTTGATAACCTTTTCCGCTACTTCACGTGCTTTCGCCCTCTCTTCGACTGGGAGGAGATTGATCTGGCGTTCGATGCCCGCTTCCAGTTTCTTGCAATAGTCGTATTTGCGTGCCTCTATCTGCATTTGCTGAATCATGAGGTCATTCGTATATGCATCCCACGCATTGCGGGTGTGCCTGAACTCACCCGTCTTATTGCCATTAATGCGGTCCTGTGCCTCACTGATGCACGCGCTGTGGTTTCTGGCTTGCCGTTCGTAGAAGTCAATAGTGGTCTGCAAGTTCTGCCTTTCCTGACTTGTCGTGGCATTGGCGAGTCGCTCATACGCGTCGCGTATACTCTTGTAGTCGCGCGTTAGGTCTTGCTGGTACTGCTCGATAAGTTCCTGGTCACGCTTGATGTCCTCCTCCTTTGCCAGACGGTCTGCTATAATGGAGTCGTTGATTGCCTGCTGACGGGCTGCCTCTTCGGGGCTGAGTTGAGTAGGCATGGCAGTGGGGTCTTCGCCTTTGGCGGCGAGTTCCTTCCTTTGCTTTTTGGGGAGTTTCTTCCACTCGATTTCCTTTCGGATTTCCTCGCGGACCGCCTCGGCAAAGTCATCGAGTGCCTTTTGGGGGATGTTGCCGTTCTTGTACGTGTATTTGTCCCACTTCCGAGCCTGAGACCATTGCAGGGCAGCCTTGAAGAAGAAGCCCATGCGTCCCACGCGGTTGCCATAGTTGCCAGCCGCGTTGTGGTAGGCGAGTTTGGCGGCGTAGAGTTCAGGCGTCTTCTTGTCTTCGTCGGTCGGATCAGAGGAGTCGAATGCGTAGAGTTCGCTGATGGTCAAGGTGGTGATCATCATCTTAGGCGGGTTGGGGAAGAAGAGTTTAAAGGTGCCGTCGGAGGTGATATCGGGCTTCTGCCCGTTCTTTCCTGGTTTCATGCCAATCTGATGCACCCTTAGGTTGTAGAGGGCGGCTGGGTCTTCATCCGTATCTGGTTGCACCGTGGTTCCTTCCTCGCCGAGTTCGATGGCGAAGTATGCCTCGCCGTTGCCCGTCTCAGCCAAGAAGAGGTAGCGGATGAGGGGCTCTGTGAGTGGTTTGAAACCTGCCACGGAACTGCCGGGCACTTCTCGTGTGCCCAGCCAGCAGTCGCCAAGTGTGCCTGCGGCTTTCTTCTCGGGGAAAATCTGGTTGTATCTCGCACGTTTCCTGCGCATCTCAACGAAGGGGTTTGGGGGATTGCCGAGTTCCACAATCTGGTTGGCGAGTTCGATCATCGCTTCGGCATACTGCTTCTGAGCGTTGACGTAGAAGCGGTATTCAAAGTAGATTTGATTGAAGCCTTCCTTGTTGTCCAGATCAACAGCGTTGATGAGGTCGAGTTCGAGTTGGTCGATGCTACATGCCGTGTGCATCCAGTTCTCACGGGCAAGGAGGAACTGGCTGAGCAGGGGATTCAGTTTGTTGAGATAGTCTATGACATTCTGTGCAGGGTAATTGTAAAGGGGTGCCCAGGCATCTCTGAGTTCCTTCGCCTGCTCTTCCGATAGGTCTCCATAGACGAGCCTGAGTGACTCGAACGCCTGGGAGACTGCAGCGTTGTAAGTCAACTCCGACATCATCGAGACATGAGGCAGAGGTGGGGGGATGGCGGCTTTCACATCGGGCAACTTGCTCAGTAGCGTGACTTCCGTCGCCTCCCAAGGAGTGCCCTTTTCGTTGTCATTTGCCTTGTCGAAGGGATCCTGCATATTGAACTTCGCAGCCGTCACCTGCGTCTGCTTTGCCTTCTTATCCTTCTTCTTCTGTGCTAGGCAGTCAGCCGGCATCAGCAAGTGCGCCACGATGAGCGCCAGAACGATTGTCTTTGCTTGTTTCATGCTTCTGATGGGGTTAGAAATGTGATTGTTATTATGTTATTTTCCTCTCAATAGGTTTTGCGGGGGATGTCTTCCTTGGCTTTGGGGTATTTGGCATGATACTGGGGGAATTTCTTGTCGGCAAGGACTTTGTCCATGAAGTAGCCAAAGATGGGAAGGGCGGTGCGACTACCCTGCCCCAAGGCACTAGTGCGGAAGTGGATGCAGCGATATTCGCCTCCCACCCATGCACCTCCGACGAGGTTGGGCGAGCATCCGACGAACCAGGCGTCGGAGTGGTTGGAGGAGGTGCCTGTCTTGCCTCCCAGTTCGGTGTCGTAGGAATGGATGTATTCCCAGAGAGCCTGTGTGGTGCCTCCTGGCTCCTGCATGCCTGCACGGAGGAGTCGCTGGAGGTAGAAGGCGGTCTTGTATTGCATGACGGGCTTGGGGGCTGGCTCGTCGCGTTCGCAGTCGTAGATGAGTTCGCCGTCACGGTCATAGATCTTGGTGACCATGATGGGCTTGCGCTGCTTGCCGTCGTTCATGGCGGTACAGTAGGCATCGACGAGTTCGAGGA
>JBGUGM010000151.1:0-1695 GCA_045111535.1 Bacteroidaceae bacterium | reverse complement strand
ACTTTGACCTCGGTGTGAAGATTACTGGTGCAGGCTTCCCCGTCTATATCGGCAAAGGTGCACAACTCCAACGTGCCCTCATCAATTTCTTCCTCGCTGAAGCCAACAAGGCTGGCTACACGGAAATTATGCCTCCAACGGTGGTGAATGCCGCTTCTGGTTATGGCACAGGTCAGTTGCCCGATAAGGAAGGTCAGATGTACCATTGCGAAGTGGATGATTTATATCTTATCCCTACAGCCGAAGTGCCTGTGACCAACATCTACCGTGATGTCATCCTCGACGAGAAAGACCTCCCCATCAAGAACTGCGCCTACACCCAGTGCTTCCGTCGCGAAGCGGGCTCCTATGGCAAGGACGTACGTGGTTTGAATCGTCTGCATGAATTCTCTAAGATTGAGATTGTGCGCATCGACACCCCTGAGCACTCTGAAGAGAGTCACAAGGAGATGCTTGACCATGTGGAAGGTCTTTTGAAGAAACTTGAACTCCCCTACCGCATCCTTCGTCTCTGTGGCGGTGACCAAAGTTTCACGTCAGCCATTTGCTACGACTTTGAAGTGTACAGCGAAGCCCAAGGACGTTGGCTCGAGGTTTCTTCTGTCAGCAACTTTGACACCTACCAGGCAAATCGCCTCAAGTGCCGTTATCGCAATGCTGACAAAAAGGTGCAACTTTGCCACACGCTCAACGGCTCTGCCCTTGCCCTACCCCGTATCGTTGCTTCCATTCTCGAAGACAACCAGACACCTGAGGGCATTCGTATTCCGAAGGCTCTCGTGCCTTACACAGGATTTGAAATCATTGACTAATACAATCACATACAAGAGAAGGCTGTTCTCTACAAGGAGCAGCCTTCTTCTTTATTATTTCTATCTAAAGTAAATGATTTTCTGCGATGTATCGCCAGAGAGGGGCAACCATCAGGGATTGCTTCATCTCATCGCGACGGAGAAGGTCAATGAGTTCGTCTTTGGTGAAGAGATGCACGCTGATTTCCTCCGTTTCATCAAGATGCTGACCAGACACTTTCTCTACACCCTTGGCTATAAAGGTATGGTTAAGGTTGTTCATGGAGGTAGGGTTGGCAGAGAGTGTAGTTAGTTCCGTCCATTCACCTCCTGCATAGCCCGTTTCTTCAAGGAGTTCACGTTTGGCTGCATCAAGGGGAGAAGCATCTTTTGCATCCATCGTGCCAGCACAAATCTCATACTCCACAACGCCTAAGGCGTGACGGTACTGACGCACGAGAACAAACTTGCCGTCTGTGGTGATGGCGATGATATTGACCCATGTGGGATATTCGAGCACATAATATTCGGGCACAATCTTGCCGTCGGGCATGCGTAATACATCACGACGTGCCGTCAGCCAAGGACGTTGGATAAGATATTCGGAACTAACGGTTTCCCAAGGTTGGATGTCTTTTTGCTTCTCCATATATATAAAGGTATATAACAAGGGGAGAAAGTTCTACACCTTCTCCCCTACTTCTTGAGCCTCTTGTCGGATTGAATATCCGAAATGCCTGCCGGCGGCAGTCCTTCAAGATTTTTCTTTCCTTGTCATCTTGAAAGCAAGCTTTCGTTGACAACTCGGAAAACTCTTGAGCCTCTTGTCGGATTCGAACCAACGACCCCGAGATTACAAATCACGTGCTCTGGCCAACTGAGCTAAAGAGGCGGGTGGGTAAGC
>JBGUGM010000150.1:0-19444 GCA_045111535.1 Bacteroidaceae bacterium | reverse complement strand
CGATTTCCTGACTATCTTTGCCGTAAGATTTACACGAATATGAGTCAGCAGGTCTGCCACCACGAAACTGCTGCCGCCCACGTAGATGAAGTCCTGGGGTTGGGCTTCAGTAAGGGCTGCTTGGTAGGCTTCCATGACGGTGGGGAAACTGTTGCCTTTGAGCCCGAATGCCTTTGCCTGCTTGCGGATAGCATCGTGGGGCAGGGCTCGTTTCACGCTGGCTTGGCAGAAGTAGTAGGTGGCATCCTTGGGCATCATGGCGAGCACTCCGCTGATGTCTTTGTCGTTGACCATGCCAAACACGATGCGCATCGGAGCATGCACCTTCTTCAGTTGTCGTGTGATCCAACGGAAGCCGCCTACGTTGTGACCCGTGTCGCACACCACACGTGGGGCTGTCTGCAAGGTTTGCCATCTGCCCATCAGTCCTGTCGCTTCACACACGTGGGCAAAGCCCTCTCTGACTGCTTCATCGGTGATGCAGAATCCACGTTCTTTCAATCTGCTTACGGCACAAAGAATGGTGCTGGCGTTCTTCTGTTGGCAGTAGCCTCCGAGTTCTCCATATACTCTTCCGTAATTCTTTGTGTCATAGTTGATTCCTCTATTTTTGCTAAATCTGTGCTTGATGACTTCTTTCTCTTCCTCTGCGAAGTAAATATGGGCGTTCATCTCTTTCGCTTTTGCTTCGAAGACGGGACGTGTTTCCTTGACCACTTCACCTATCACGACGGGCACATTGGGTTTGATGATGCCAGCCTTCTCGCCAGCGATTTTTGCCAATGTGTTGCCCAGGAACATGACGTGGTCGAAACTGATGTTGGTGATGACACACACTTCGGGCGAGATGATGTTGGTGCAATCCAACCGACCTCCCAAGCCGACTTCAACGACTGCCACATCCACGTGCTGCTCGGCAAAGTACTTGAACGCCATAGCGGTGGTGAGTTCGAAGAAGGAGGGATGCAGGGGCTCGAAGAAGTCGCGGTGCCGTGCCACAAAGTCGATGACGTACTGCTCGCTGACCATCTCTCCGTTCACTCGGATGCGCTCGCGGAAATCAACCAGATGGGGCGAAGTGAAGAGTCCCACCTTGAGTCCCGACGCTTGCAGGATGGCAGCCAAGGTGTGGGAACAGGAGCCTTTGCCGTTGGTGCCTGCCACATGAATGGTCTTGTAGTGCTGGTGGGGATGTCCGAAGTGTGCATCCAGTTGATGAGTGTTGTATAATCCCTCCTTGTAGGCATCGCCTCCCACGTTCTGAAACAGCGGTGCCGACGTGAACAGATAGTTGATTGTCTCTTGATTAGTCATACTTTTGTTATATTTTGTTACAAAGGTAAAGAAAAGTTAGGAGTTATGAGTTAGGAGTTTGTAGTTTTTTACTATCTTTGCACCCAAATCAATCTTTCATGCAACCCAAAACCTATATATTGTCCTCTATCATAGTGCTGATGTCGCTCCTTTGCCTGATGGCATGTGGGGGGGCTTCTGATGCGCAGCAGGGTGAGATTGACTCGCTGAATGTGCTGGCATATCAGGCGAAGTACCGTTCGCTGGACGAGGCGATGGGCTATGTGGATGAGGTGCTGAACGGACATGCTGCATCGACGTATCGGGATGGCATCCACGAGGCTTTGCTGAACAAGGGCGATGTGTATGGCATGAGGATGGAGTATGACTCGGCACAGGTGTGCTATCAGCAGGTGCTGGAGGAGTCGAACAATGACCTGATTTGCAGCGTGGCAGATGTGGACATGATGTCGGTGTGCCTGATGCTGTCGATGAGCAAGGAGTTTTACGACTACCGAAGCGATGCGCAGGAACGCATGGCGAATGTGGAAGAAGAGAGTGGAGACATGACGGAACATCAACAGGTGGTATGGGATGCAGTGCAGACGGAGTACCACTTCGTGTCGATGAACTATTTCATCAAGATGCGTCAGGATGAGGGCGTGAAGGAGGAGTTTAATTGGCTCGAATCCCATCAGGATTTGTTTGCCGCAGATTCGGTGAAGCAATCGACATACCTGTTCCTGAAGTCCATCTACAATTTCACGGATGAAAAGCAGGCAGATGTGGCGGACGAGATGCAGCGCAATCTGATTCGTCTGCTGTCGATGAGCCGTCAGAACGGGAATATCTATTTCGAGATTTCTGCCTTGAACGGTTTGGCGAAGTCCATCATGACAAATGGGGAACTGAAGCCCTCAAGGTGGGTGTTCATCGAGGAACTGATTGGCGAGTTCGGGTTTATGCCTTTGGAATACAGGTTGGCTAACCGTGCGTTGCGACTGGCACAGATGTATGGCAACGATTATGTGCAGACAACGGTGCTGGTGACGCTCTCTGACTATTACCTGCAACATGACGAGGACAGTTTGGCTATTGTGCAGATGGAGGATGCCTTAGAACTCATCAACAAGCATCATCTGCAGATGGAGCGTGGGGCTTCGGCAGAGGATGTGGAGCGGCTCTACCTCTACACGGACACGAGTGATTCGCTCTCGACAGAGATGCGTTGGATCATGAATCCGCAGGTGGTGGCTGTGCCTGAATGGATGGCAATGGTGAGGGAGCAGTTGAGCGTGATTTTCGGTGCGATGGGCTTGAAGGCTGAATCGGACTACAACCATAACATTTACTTCGACATTCTGGATGCCACGCGTCAGGATTTGCGTGTGGTGCAGGAAGAAGACCACTTGAAGGGGGAGGAGCACACGCTCAACCTGCTGCTGTGGGTGTTTGGCATCGCGATTGTGGTGCTGGTGTGGCTGTTGTATCTCTATAACAAGCGGAGCCGTGAGGAGTATCGGAAGAAGGTGAGGATGCTGAGCAAGGTGATTGACGTGTGCAAGCATTTGTCGTCTGCTTTGTCGGAGGAGATTGAAGATGAGGAGGACTTGGACAGGGCATTGCATGAGATTGCTGATGCCGATGTGGAACGCCTCTTCCCGCAGGTGAAGGGGAAGGACTGGACGAAAGTGGATTACCAGACGATGAAGGGCTTGGACAAGGAACTGTTCCACGTGCTTCTGGTGTTCTACGACTGGATGAAGCAGAAGGGCTTGCAGTATATCCAGTTCTCGGAAGAGGAGCAACGTTTGGAGAGTGAGACTTTCGTGTTTGAGAAGCGTCTGGAGGAGAACAAGCGTCTGTATATCGAGAAATTGACGTCGATGTCGATTGTGAATGGCATCACGCCGTTCCTTGACCGCGCCTTGCACGAAAGCCATAAGTTGAAGACAGACAAGGATGCCACACCTGAGAGTGTCCGCGAACGCTTCCAGTATCTGAGTGAACTCATCGACAAAATCAATGACTACAACGATGTGCTGGGTCATTGGGTGAAGATACGTCAGGGCATGGTGACGCTGAACATCGAGAACTTTGCCTTGAAACCCCTGTTCGACACCTTGCGTCATGGTACGAAGAGTTTCGACATCAAGGGGGTGTCATTGGCTGTGGATGAGACAGAGGCGGTGGTGAAGGCAGACAAGTCACTCACGCTCTTCATGATGAACACGCTTCTGGACAATGCCCGCAAATACACGCCAGCAGGTGGACAGGTGACGCTCTCTTCTTTAGAGACAGATACTTATGTGGAAGTGTCGGTGACAGACACGGGACATGGTATGTCGGCAGAGGATGTCGATACGCTGAATAATGCGAAGGTGTATGACTCGAGCAAGATAGGCACGGAGGGTGTGAATGCCTCGGACATTCGCGAGAACAAGGGCTTTGGTTTTGGCTTGATGAACTGCAAGGGCATCATCGGAAAGTATAAGAAGACGAATGCTGTGTTCAATGTGTGCGAGTTTGGTGTGGAGAGCGAGATAGGGAAGGGGAGCCGCTTCTTCTTCCGACTGCCGAAGGGTGTGTTGAAGGCGATGATGCTGGTGGGCTTGCTGATGCAATGTCTGGTGATGAAGGCTGAAGTGCTGCTGCCTGATGCCGAGGTGTATGCTGACAGCATCTTCACGGCAAACGTGATGGGCAACTACGAACAAGCAATTCTGTATGCCGACTCTGCCATCGAGTGCTTCAACCGCTACTATCTGGAGCAGGTGCCGAAGGGAAAGCACCTGATGACTCTGGAAGGTCCCGATATGGCAGAAGTGGAGTGGTGGCATACGGGCATGGACACGGATTATGAACTGATCATCGGCATCAGAAACGAGGTGGCGATTGCAGCATTGGCGCTGAACAGGAATAGTCTCTATCATTATAACAATGAGGTGTTTACAAGGCTGTACAAGTTGACGAGCACCGACCCAACGCTGGAGAACTACTGCAACGACATCAAGATGGCAAACCGCAACAAGAAGACGACTGCGATTCTGTTGGGTGTGCTGCTGTTCCTGGTGTTGGCAACGTATTTCTTCCTGCACTACCGCAACACGCAGTTGTTCATCTTCAATCTGAGACAATTCATCCAACTGAACAACAACGTCTTCACGGCAACGGAACAAACCCTTCCCGATGTGCTGCATCAGAATCTCAGCGACATCAAGATGGCTGACACGGTGGGCATGATGGTGCCTCCGAAGGACTCATCGGGCAAGAGCCAGTACTTCTTCACAGGAGTTGTGGCGGAAAGGAATGTGTATGAGAGCATGATGGAGTCGGCATATCGTCAGCAGCAGGAAGTGGTGAGCAACAATGGACGCTTCCGTGCCTATCCGATGTTTGTGCCAGGTACTGACGATCAGGTGACGGGTGTGATGGGAGTGCATTTCGTGGATGGCAAGTTGCAGGATGAAGAGGCTCTCATCATCAATCTTGTGGCACAGTTCATGAGCATCCATGCTTATTTCTCATCATATAAGGTGGACGAGATGAAGGAACTGCTCGAACTGAAGCAGGATGAGAGGATGCGCATCGACAACGAGCAGCAGAAGGTGTATGTGCGGAATCAGATCATGGACAACTGCCTCTCGACGTTGAAGCATGAGACGATGTACTACCCGAACCGCATCAAGCAGATTGTGGACGTGGCATTGGCTGACCCGAAAGCGTCTGTTGATGATGCCACCATCAATGACATCGATGAATTGCTTTCTTACTACAAGGAGGTGTTCAACATCCTGAGCGCATGTGCAGGGAAACAGGTGGAGAAGGTGCTGTTCAAGCGCACGACCATTTCTGCCCATGAGATCGGTGAGATGGCAAAGCGTTCATTCAAGAAGCAGCAAAAGAAAGCGCAGGGAAAGACATCGCTGAAGGTGTCGGAGGCATCGGAACTGACCATACAAGGTGACAGAATCTTTATCCAAACCCTCCTCGACAACATCATCTCCCTCTATTTTGAGCATGAATCAGGTGGAGATTTGCTGTTGGATTTTGATGTTTCGGATGGTTTTGCTAAATTTGCATTCACAGACACGGCATACCGCTATGCAGAAGAGGACATTCCTCAACTCTTCTATATAGATAATGTGAAGTATGACGCGAAGAGTGACACGCTTTCAGGAGCGCAGTACATGATTTGCCGCCAGATTGTCCGCGAACACGATGCCTACTCCGCACGTCGAGGATGTCGCATCTATGTGGAGAACAAGGACGAGGGCTCAAGTTTCATCTTTACCCTGCCCAAATTGTAAGAACAAACTAAAAACAATAGAATATGGAACCTTTCAAAGTCATTATTGTAGAAGATGTTGCCCTCGAAATGAAGGGCACAGTGGAAATATTCCGTTCGGAGATTCCCGAAGCGGAGATTGTCGGCACAGCCATGAACGAGACAGAACTTTGGCGACTGATGCGTGACAGCCAGCCCGATCTCGTGCTGCTCGACCTCGGTTTGGGTGGCTCCACGACAGCAGGTGTCGATGTGTGCAAGCAGTTGCGTCGCCGCTATCCTGATGTGCATGTGCTCATCTTCACGGGTGAAATCATGAATGAGAAATTGTGGGTGGATGCTCTCGATGCTGGTACCGACGGCATCATCCTGAAGAGTGGTGAACTGCTTACGAAGGGTGATGTGCAGAGTGTGCTCAACGGCAAGCGCATGGTGTTCAATCAGCCCATTTTGGAGAAGATACTCCAGCGTTTCCGCAGGTCTGTGCTCAACGAAGCCATGCGTCAGGAAGCATTCCTCGACTACGACATCGACGAGTATGACGAGCGTTTCCTCCGTCATCTGGCATTGGGCTACACAAAGGATATGATTGCAGGTCTGAAGGGCATGCCTTTCGGTGTGAAGTCCATCGAGAAGCGTCAGAATGACCTCACGAATCGTCTCTTTGGCGAAGACCACGAGCCGATCAATGCCACCCGTCTTGCCACGAAAGCCATTGAATTGCGCATCCTCGATATCGACAACCTCGAACCCGACGACGAATGACCTATAAAGACCACATCCGACGAATCCTGAAATACCTCTTCTGGGGTATTCTCATTGCCCTTGTCCTCCTGCTCTTCATCTCGTGGGTGCTGAGCGTCTATGTGGATGGTGTGCAGGGGTTGCTGACCACGCGCGGCATTCGTTGGATGTGTGTCAACATCGTGCCCAACTTCTCTTCTGTCCACATCGCCAAACTCCTCTTGGGCTTGATGGCGTTGAGTGTTCTTCGGGCATCAGGCATCCTGCGGGCATTCCATTCCCACATCTCCCTGAAACAGCGTCGTGCCTTGCAGATCACGGGTGTCTCTGTTGTTGTCGTCTTGATTCTGTTCTCCTTGTTGCTGCTGTTGCCCGACCCTGTACTGCTCAGCGCCTTCGGCACCCTTCACAACTCAGCCTTCTCTAAAGGATTCTTCGGGTTGTTGGCATGTCTTGCCATCTTTGTCGGCAACGTCTATGGCTATACCTCCGGACGCTTCACGACCATGCGTGACTTCATGCAGGCACATGCCTCCCTCTTCGCTGCCATTCCCAACTACTTTGTGATGCTTTTTATGGCGAGCCAGTTCGTCAACTTCCTTGATTACACAGGCATCCTCCCTCTGTTGGGCGACAATGGCACCGTGCTCTATATCTTGAAGGGACTCCTGTATAACGGCACGTTGCTGTTATATGTTCTTCTGGCGCTGTAAAAAATCCTTGCAAAAGTCCTTGATGCCACAATCCTTGCATTGTGGTCTTTGGCTCTTGCATACATAACGTCCATGCAGAATCAGCCAATGGTGTGCCCTTGGTATCAGTTCCTCAGGGATGTTCTTCACCAGTTCCTTCTCCACAGCATAAGGTGTCGTGCTTTTCTCTGACACCAACCCGATGCGGTGACTCACCCGGAACACGTGCGTATCCACAGCCATAGCCGCTTGGTCAAACGCCACGCTCAGCATCACATTCGCGGTCTTTCTGCCCACTCCTGGCAATGCCACCAGCGCGTCAAAGTCACCAGGCACTTCACCCCCATGCCTCTCCATCAGGAGTTTTGCCATTTCCACCAGATGCTCCGCCTTGCTGTTCGGGTAACTCACCGACTTCACATAGTGCAGCACCTCCTCTTTCGAAGCCTTTGCCATCGCCTGTGGAGTGGGGAAGGCGTCGAACAAAGCAGGTGTCACCATGTTCACCCGCTTGTCCGTGCATTGTGCCGACAACATCACCGCACACAGCAACTGAAACGGGTTGTCGTAATGCAACTCCGTGTTCGCCTCAGGCATCGCCACTTGGAAATAAGCCATGAAATGCGCGTATCGTTCCTTCTTCGTCATAGTTTTCTTGATTAGAAAAAAATGGGCAACAGCCTTCTTGACCATTGCCCATCACTTTTTCTTGTTCAAAAGTAGTTAAGCCTCTGCAACTACTGGCTCGATAGATACTGTGCTGCGGTTTTCACGACCACGCTTGAACACCACCACACCGTCAGTCAGTGCATAGAGGGTGTCATCCTTGCCAATACCTACATTCTTACCAGGGTGATGCTTTGTGCCACGCTGACGAACGAGAATGTTGCCAGCCTTAACTGTCTCACCACCGAAGTGCTTCAAACCGAGTCGTTTTGAGTGTGACTCACGGCCGTTCTTAGAACTACCTACACCTTTTTTATGTGCCATGTTGAATAAACTGTCTTAAATTGATTGATAAAATTGAATTGTTTGTCGGACACTTCCGTTGTCCGTAGTCAGTCGTCTATTAAGCAACAACAGACTTAACGAGAACCTGAGTGAACTGGTCACGGTAGCCTCTCAGTTTGCGGTAGCCCTTGCGGCGACGCTTGTGGAACACGAGCACCTTGTCACCCTTGATGAGTGGAACGAGCACCTCGAGCACAACCTTTGCGCCCTCCACTGTGGGAGTTCCTACTGTTACTACACCGTCGTTGTCTGCCAACAACACTTTCTCAATCTCAACAGTTGCGCCGGTCTCCACATCCTGCATGTGGTGAACGTAGAGTTTCTTACCCTCTTCAACCTTGAACTGCTGACCCTGAATTTCTGCAATTACGTACATTTTGTTTTGAATTGTTTAGGGTTCCACCGGCAGGCGAGACACCACTCTGTGCCCACTTGTTCGAGCCTTTCCGGCATAAATCGGCTGCAAAGTTACGACTTTTCTCCAAACCCACCAAACTTTTTCGTACTTTTTTCTCTTCTTTGTAATGGAATCTCTACCAATTCATAAGTTTCTTCAGGTAGGGTGTGAATTCGTTTGCCATCTTCTCGTGCTGGCGCATGGAGGGATGCCAGTCGGCACCGTAACCGAGGGAGCCGTCGTGGGGTGTGAAGTCGAAGCGATAGACTTCGGAATCGCCTTGCTGATGGGCATATTCGGCTGTGGTGTTCATGGCTTGCTGGGCGGAGAGGAGTTGCTTACCGTTCATCATGCAACCGCAGAGAAAGACAATCTTGGCTTTTGGGTAGTGACTACGCACCTGCTTGTAGAGGTTCTTGAAGCCGTTGAGGAGCAGGACGGAGTCGGCACCTTGTGTGGAGGTGTCGTTGGTGCCGAGGTTGATGCAGACGAGGTCGGGGGTGTAGCGGGAGAAGTCCCACTTGTGCTGGTCGTTATACAGCAAGGTGTAAGGATATTCGGTGTTCATGTTCACCTTGTCGCCTGTCTGTGGACCATTGTAACTGCGATAGACGCCGATGCCACTACGTGCCACAACGAGGGCTTGCGCGTTGAGGTTGCGAGCCGTGCGGGCTGCGTAGGTGTAGTAGTAGTTGGCGGTCTTTTCTTTGTAGTGCTCGGCTTCGGAATTGGCTTCTATGCCATAGCCGCAAGTGATGGAGTTGCCGATGAACTCTATCTTGCGTGTTGGCAACGGGGTGGCAGGTGCGAGGGTCTTGCCTTTGTCGACAAAGAAACCGTGAAATTCGGGCATATTCTCGTAGCCTTCACCAATGTAGGTGACGATGGCTTGGTGGGTGCCTTCTTGTAAATCTCTGGCAAGAGACACTACGGTGTTGCCGAGGAATGACACCTTGAAGGGTTCACTTCCGTCAATCTCTGCCATGAAGTAACCGCTGTGGAGTTTGCACATCATGTCGAGCGAGGTGCCCGTGAAGCCTGTATGTATCTGCACACCAGGGTAGGTGAATGCCAGGTGCATGGGGTCGGAATCGTCGATGCGCCCGATGTACTGGATGTTTGTATCGGTCGGATGGAAAAGATCCTTGTTGGTGCTTTTCGCACTTCTCTCCTGAGAATGAGCACAGGATGTGATGAACAGCGACATGAGTAGGAAGGATAGTACTTTCATTTCTTATTCTTTGGGATTCGTATAATGGATACTGAGTAGGAGGGCACGTCAAGGGTGAACTCGCTTGCCACTGTGATGGACGAGGAGGTGTTCTTGTCCCATTCGCGCTGACGGTCGGGTTCGCTGTCCTTGGAAAGAAGGGAGAGGGTGGCTTGGGTGTTGTAGCCCTTGAGCGCTTCTTCGCCCAAATTGATTTTCATCGTGGATGCTTTGGGTAGCAGGCTGACCACCTTGATGATGAGGTCGCCTGTCTTTGAGTCTTTCACCACAGAATAGTCCAGACGTTCGCGGATGTCATTGCCATTCACTTGCAGGTCGGCATAAATGTATTCGTCACCAGCGTTCTGTCCGAAGGCACGTTGCACGTAGTAGTTGGCGGTGGGCTTCACTTCCTTGTTGTTGAAGTAGATGAGATCTGGGTTCCAACTGGTGTGTCCTTCTTTGGCAAGGAGTGGGGCATAGGAGGACATGACCACTACGTCGGCATTTCGCTCCACGTTGGTCAGGTAAGCCGCTTCGATGAGGGCATTGACCACGTTGTTACCGCGTGATGCCCATTCACCCAGATAGACTTTGGTGCCTTTGCGATCGTAGTTGTCGTAGAAGTCGCGGTGATGGAAGTACCAGCCGATGCCGTTGTAGTAGTGCTCATCGACGATGGGGATGTTCTTTGCCTTCGCTTCACGCCAACCATATTCGTAGTCGCTGCCTTCCCAGAAGGGACCGACTGTGCCGACGATGGTGATTTCGGGATGTGCCTTCTGGATGCCGTCGATGAGGAAGCGGTAGCGCTTCAGGAAGGTGTCTCCGATGAGGTCTTCGTTGCCGATGCCGAGATATTTTAGGTTGAAGGGCTTGGGGTGTCCTGCCTTAGCGCGAATCTGAGCAAGCTTAGAGGTCTTGGCATCGCCGTTGGCCCACTCGATGAGGTCGAGCAGTTCTTGCAGATAGCTCTCCATCGTGAGTGGTTTGCCCATATATGTGTAGGGCGATGGCTTGCCGTTCAAGTCAGCTTCGAAAGGTATGCCGCCTTGCTGACCCGCTCCACCTTTCCAAGAGTTCTGACAGGGCACACCTGCTGCAAGCACGGGAAGTGGTTCTGCACCGATGTCTTCGCAGAATTGGAAATACTCGTAGAAGCCGAGTCCGCGTGTCTGGTGATAGCTCCAGATGTTCATGGCTGGCTTACGTTCCCAGAGGTCGCCTACAGTGGCTTGCCAGTGGTAAATATTGTCGATGCCCTGACCATGAGAGGCGCATCCACCAGGGAAGCGAACGAAGCGTGGATGGAGGTCTGCAATCACCTCGGCAAGGTCTTTGCGGAGACCGTTAGGATGGCCTTTGAAGGTCTCTTGCGGGAAGAGGGATATGAAGTCGAGGTCGATGTTGATTGCTTCGAGTGGTTCTATCACAAGGGTAGCTTTATCAGCTGATGCAGAAGTGGTTAGTATGGCTTTTTGCTGCTGCCATTCTTTGGTGGCCTTGAAGGTCTTGGAGGCGATGACGGAGCCATCGCTTACAACAGAAACACGGAGGGAACCGGCTCCTTTGGTGAAGAGGGAGAGGTTGTACTTCTTGCCCTTTTCGAGGGTGATGCCGTCCCAACCTTCGTTGATGAGTTTGGCACCTGGTGTAGTGGTTCGGAGGTTGGAGTAATGGGCGTTGTTCTTGTGGATGGGTGCTTTGGTTTCGATGGTCCAAGTGGTGCCATCGCCTTCCAGTTTCCATGCTGTCTGAGCATTCCATCCACGATGGTCGTCGGCGGTGTATTCGAAGTCGCGGTTCTGGATGAGTTCGGCATAGAGGCCGCCGTCAGCCGCATAGCTGATGTCCTCGAAGAAGATGCCCATGAGGTCGGGGGAGATGGTCTTCGTGTCGTCCCAGTTGATGGTGAGAGTGGCTTCGATGGGTTCGGCTCTGTTGGCGATGCCAGCACCCGATGCGATGAAGTTGTCACGTTCAAAGGCTCCATTGCGCTCAGCACGTGCCTGCTTGTTCAAGAGATTCTCCAAATCGCTATATGGGATACGGATGATGTTGGTCTTAGACTCTCTTTCTCTTGTGGCTAATATCTTCTGAAACTCGTTTTCGGCGATGTAGGGGTAATCCTGAGGCTTCCAAAGAGCAAAGTCTTCGGATTCGGTAACGGCAATTTGCTCATTTTTGAGATTGGGAATAAAAACAGCACGATAGGTTTTCCCATCGTAGGAAAGGACAGGGTAGTAGAGTTTCTTCTCGCTGCCCCATGTGCCGTAGTCGCTCTCAAAGAGATTGCAATGTACGTGTATCCAATGCTTTTGGTCAACGGAATAGGAAATCTGCATGTCACGCATGCCGTCTTTCACATCGGGACGCACCCATACAGAATCAGGATGATTAGCAAATGCATACAGCGACATCACGGTCATGATGGCTGTCGTCAAAGATTGTTTCATAATGGAAAAGTTTTTGGTTATTAATTAGTTAGTTTATTAATTAGTAAAGCGATCTGTTTCTTATTCAGCGGCCTTGACGGTGAAAGTTACGCTGTTGTTTTCGAGGCTGGCACTTCCGTTGGGACTTCCGTTGGGGAAAAGGCTGGCTGCCTGAACGGTGCCCAAGTTTACACGCAAGGTGTACATGCCCGCTGTGTCAGGTACAACGAAGGTGAAAGTGGGTTCAATCATTTCGAGAGAACTTTGTTCACCCTTGATGGTGTATTGTGTTTCTTGCCCGTATCGACTGAGCGTCCATTTATAAGCGATTTTGTACCAAGACTTGCCTTGAGAGAGGAACTTGATGGTGGCAGTAACGGTGTCGCCCAGTTGAGGCTTGCTGGGGTTGAGTACCACTTCCTTGAAAGAAGGTGGAACTGCATCCATGACAGGGTCGTTGCTGCAATTGGAGAAAAACATGGGGCATGCAACCATGAGGAAGGTTGCCAGCAAAAGGATGTTTCGTTTCATTGTTTTGGCTTGATTTGTTTGATTTTTGGTGCAAAGGTAAAGAAAAGTTGGGAGTTAGGAGTTAAGAGTTTTTCGTACCTTTGCATACATATTTTATAATTATTAAGATTATGTTTAGCGGAATCGTAGAAGAATTTGCCACCGTCGTGGCGATTGAGAAGGAACAGGAAAATGTGCATTTCACGTTGACTTGTTCGTTTGTGGATGAGTTGAAAATTGACCAAAGTGTGGCGCACAATGGTGTGTGTCTGACGGTGGTCAAGATTTTCGACGGAAAGTATGTGGTGACCGCCATGAAAGAAACGCTCGACAGGAGCAATCTGGGGTTGTTGAAGGTGGGTGACAAGGTGAATGTGGAGCGCTCAATGATGATGAACGGACGCTTGGATGGTCACATCGTGCAGGGACATGTGGATCAGACGGCTGAGTGTGTGGCGAAGATTGATCAGCAGGGTAGTTACACGTTCCGTTTCCAGTATGTTTTTGACCGTGAAATGGCGAAGAAGGGATATATGACAGTAGATAAGGGCAGCGTGACTGTGAACGGTGTGAGTCTGACTGTCTGCAATTCTCAAAATGACAGTTTCGAGGTGAACATCATTCCATACACCTACGACCATACCAATTTCCATCAGATTGAGGTAGGAACAAAGGTGAATCTTGAATTTGACATCATCGGGAAGTACATTGCACGCATCCAATCGTTCAACTAACCGTTCTCAAATCGCGCTTTTGTGTGCAAAAATAGGAGAAAAAAGGATGGAAACTTCGCGAAAAGTCAGGTTCCATCTTTTTTTATTATTAAATATGTGTAAAATGTTGCAAGAATTCCGTACCTTTGCAAAGTTTTTCGTTAAGCGTAAAAAGATTTAGAACTCTAACATACAATATGAAACATCAGTTACGTAGTGCTGTCTGCACTGAAGGTCGCCGTATGGCTGGAGCACGTGCTCTGTGGGTAGCCAACGGCATGAAGCGTGAACAATTCGGCAAACCTATCATCGCCATCGTCAATTCTTTCACTCAGTTTGTTCCTGGTCACACTCATCTGCATGAGGCTGGACAGATTGTGAAAGAGGAAATTGAAAAGATGGGATGTTATGCGGCAGAGTTCAACACCATCGCCATTGATGATGGTATTGCCATGGGACATGACGGCATGCTCTATTCGTTGCCTTCACGTGACATCATTGCTGATTCTGTGGAGTATATGTGCAATGCACACAAGGCTGATGCAATGATCTGCATCTCCAACTGTGACAAGATCACACCGGGTATGCTGATGGCTGCCATGCGTCTGAACATCCCTGCCGTGTTTGTCAGTGGTGGTCCTATGGAGGCTGGTAAGTACAAGGGCGAGAACCTCGACCTGATTGCTGCGATGATTAAGGGTGCTGATCCCACAGTGAACGATGAGGAATTGGCAGAGGTGGAAAACCGTGCATGTCCAGGTTGCGGTTGCTGTTCAGGTATGTTTACAGCAAACTCAATGAACAACTTGACTGAAGCTATCGGTCTTTCTCTTCCTGGTAACGGAACGATTCTTGCCACCCATGTGAACCGCAAGGAGCTGATGAAGGCAGCTGCCCGCCAGATTGTGAAGAACGCATTCGCTTATTACGAAGATGGTGATGAGTCAGTCCTTCCTCGTTCAATAGCCACCCGCAAGGCTTTCCTCAATGCAATGACGCTTGACATTGCGATGGGCGCTTCAACCAATACGGTGCTGCATCTTCTGGCTGTGGCTCAGGAGGCTGGGGTGGATTTCACGATGGCTGACATCGACAAACTTTCCCGCAAGACTCCTTTCCTCTGCAAACTTGCGCCAAACTCACAGAAGTATAGTGTGCAGGAATGCGGTCGTGCAGGCGGTATGCTGAACTTGTTGGGCGAATTGGCAAAGGGCGGTCTGATTGACACATCTGTGAAGCGTGTGAATGGTGCCACTTTGGCAGAGGATATCGAGAAGTATTCGATTCTGAAAGACAATATTGACCCAGAGGCAAAACGCATCTACTCGAGCGCTCCTGCTGGTGTGTTCTGCAATCAACTGGGTGTTCAGAACACCAATTATGAAACGCTTGACACCGACCGTGCGAATGGTTGTATCCGTGATATTGAGCACGCTTACACCAAGGACGGTGGTATGGCAATCCTCTTCGGCAACATCGCACAGGATGGTTGTGTGGTGAAGACAGCCGGTGTGGATGAGAGCATCTGGAAGTTCTCGGGTCCTGCTGTGGTGTTCGACTCACAGGAAGACGCTTGTGAGGGCATCCTTGGCGGCAAAGTGAAGAAGGGCGACGTGGTCGTCATCACACACGAGGGACCGAAGGGCGGTCCTGGCATGCAGGAGATGCTTTATCCAACCTCATACATCAAGAGTATGCACATGGGTAAGGAATGTGCCCTTATCACTGACGGTCGTTTCTCTGGCGGCACATCAGGTCTTTCCATCGGACATATCTCTCCAGAAGCAGCATCGGGCGGCAATATCGGTAAGATTAAGGATGGCGACATCATCGACATTGATATTCCGAACCGTTCTATCAACGTGCGTCTGTCAGATGAAGAATTGGCAGCACGTCCACAACAGCCACTTAAACGTAATCGTGTAGTATCAAAGGCTCTCCGTGCATACGCCCAGAGTGTGGCAAGTGCAGACAAGGGAGGCGTAAGAATCATAGATTAACTAGAAAGACTAGTAGAACTAGAAAAATTAGAATAACTAATAGAAAATGACAGAAAAGATAACAGGTGCAGAGGCATTGATGAGGGCTTTGGAGCATGAGGGCGTTGATGTGCTCTTCGGCTATCCGGGCGGAAGCATCATGCCAACCTACGATGCACTTTATGATCATAAGAAGACGTTGAACCACATCCTTGTTCGTCATGAGCAGGGAGCCGTTCACGCTGCTCAGGGCTATGCCCGTGTGAGTGGCAAAGTGGGTTGTGCCATCGTGACCTCAGGTCCTGGCGCCACCAATACGGTGACAGGAATCGCTGACGCCATGATTGACTCCACTCCGATGGTGGTCATCTGTGGTCAGGTGGGTGTTGCCATGTTGGGTACAGACGCCTTTCAGGAGGTCGATGTGGTGGGTGTGACTTCACCTATCAGCAAGTGGAGCTATCAGATTCGCCGTCCTGAGGATGTGGCTTGGGCTGTTGCCCGTGCCTTCTACATCGCCAAGAGTGGACGCCCTGGTCCTGTGGTGCTCGACTTTGCCAAGAATGCCCAGACGGGATTGGTGGAGTATGAACCAGCCAAGGTGGACTTCATCCGCAGCTATGAACCAGAGCCCGATTTGAACATGCCCGACATCGAGCGTGCTGCCCAGATGATCAACAACAGCGTGAAGCCTTTCGTGCTGGTGGGTCAGGGTGTGGAACTCGGCAATGCAACGGAGGAACTGCGCACGTTCTTGGAGAAGGCTGACCTTCCTTGTGGCACCACGTTCATGGGACTTTCAGCCATTCCATCAGACCATCGCCTGAACATGGGTATCCTCGGCATGCACGGAAATCTCGGACCTAACGTGATGACCAACCAATGTGACTTGCTCATTGCGGTGGGTATGCGTTTCGACGACCGTGTGACGGGCAATCTTGCCACTTATGCCAAGCAGGCAAAAATCATCCACTTCGACATTGACCGTGCGGAGTTCAACAAGAACGTGCCGGTTGACCTGAAGGTGTGGGGCAACTGCAAGGAGACGCTGGCAGCTGTGACGAACCTGATTTCTCCAGCCAAGCATACGTCTTGGATTGAAGGTTTCAAGCCATACGAAGAGAAGGAATATGAGAAGGTGATTGACAAGGCACTCCATCCAACGGAAGGACCTCTCCTGATGGGTGAGGTGATTCGCAAGGTGAGTGAGGCAGCTGAAAACAAGGGCATCATGGTGACTGACGTGGGTCAGAACCAGCTGATGGCTTGCCGCTACTTCAAGTTCACCCAGAAGCGTTCGGTGGTGACATCGGGTGGTCTCGGCACGATGGGCTTCGGTCTTCCTGCTGCCATTGGTGCCACGTTTGGCGCTCCCGACAGAACGGTTTGTCTCTTCGTGGGCGACGGTGGCTTGCAGATGACCATTCAGGAACTCGGCACCATCATGGAGCAGGGCGCACCTGTGAAGATTATCCTCCTGAACAATAACTTCCTGGGCAATGTGCGCCAGTGGCAGGAGATGTTCTTTGCTCACCGCTACTCGTTCACACCGATGTTGAATCCGAACTACGAACTCATCGCCAAGGGTTACGGCATCCCAGCCAAGACGGTGATTGAGCGAAAAGACCTCGACGGAGCCATCGCTGAGATGCTGGCAACGCCTGGTCCATTCCTCTTGCAATGTGCCATCAAGGAAGAAGATAACGTGCTTCCGATGACACCTCCAGGAGCCAACATTGACGAGA
This sequence comes from Bacteroidaceae bacterium, assembly GCA_045111535.1. GTDB lineage: Bacteria > Bacteroidota > Bacteroidia > Bacteroidales > Bacteroidaceae > Minthosoma. The sequence continues at coordinate 2,427 of JBGUGM010000150.1, read as the reverse complement.
TGCTGCTTGAGTTATAATGCAAACGACAAGGAATACTTTCGGAGGACAATGTGGTGAGTGTTCCTCATGCGGCAAATGCCAGCGTGTGCTCGAACAGGGCAATCCTCCTAAAGAAAAAGAAATAAAAGTACAAACTCCAACAATGGAACAAGATACAAGTACAAAACTCTATACCTTCCTGATTTATTCGGAGAACGTGCCAGGTCTGCTTTCCCAGATCACGGCTGTGTTCACCCGTCGTCAGGTCAACATTGAGTCATTGAACGTGTGCGCTTCCAGCACGCCAGGGGCACACAAGTACACGGTTACTGCCTACTGCGATGAGCGGATGGCTCGCATCCTCACCTCACAGGTGGAGAAACGCATCGAGGTGCTTCAGGCACACTTCTACACCGACGATGAACTGTTCATCAATGAGACCGCGCTCTTCAAACTGAGCACGCCTGCCATGATGAAGAATCGTGAGGTGAGCAGTCTGGTGCGCTCCTACGACGCCCGTATCATCGAGGTGAACAGCACGTATTCAGTGGTGGAAATCACAGGCTTCACCGACGAAATCATCGCACTCTTCGACAAGTTGCAGAAACTCGACTGTGTGTTGCAGTTCGTGCGTTCAGGACGCATTTGCATCACCAAGAGCCGCGTGGAGCACTTGGATGAGTATCTGGCTGTGCGTGAGGCTAAAAGAGCAAGAGAAGAAAAGAAATAGATTAATCTTTAATAATAACCAGCAAGGAACTTCCTTGCACAATTAAAACAAAAATCAAAATGGCAAAAATGAATTTTGGTGGCGTTATCGAAGAGGTAATGACACGTGAAGAATTCCCACTCGAGAAGGCTCGTGAGATTTTGAAGGACGAGACCATCGCAGTGATTGGTTATGGTGTACAGGGTCCTGGTCAGGCTTGCAACCTCCGCGACAATGGTTTCAACGTGATCGTTGGTCAGCGTCAGGGCAAGACTTTCGAGAAGGCAATTAAGGATGGTTGGGTACCAGGCGAGACTCTCTTCTCTATCGAAGAGGCTGCTGAGAAGGGTACTATCGTGATGTGTCTGTTGTCTGACGCAGCTGTGATGTCTGTATGGCCAACTTTGAAGCAGTACCTCACTCCTGGTAAGGCTCTCTACTTCTCTCACGGTTTCGCTATCACTTGGAACGACCGCACAGGTTGTGTTCCTGCTAAGGATATCGACGTGATCATGGTGGCTCCTAAGGGTTCTGGTACATCACTCCGCACCATGTTCCTCGAGGGTCGTGGTCTGAACTCTTCTTACGCTGTATATCAGGACGCTACAGGCAAGGCTCTCGACCGTACACTCGCTCTGGGTATCGGTATCGGTTCTGGCTACCTGTTCGAGACTACTTTCCAGCGTGAGGCTACTTCTGACCTCACTGGTGAGCGTGGTTCACTCATGGGTGCTATCCAGGGTCTTCTCCTCGCTCAGTACGAGGTGCTCCGTGAGAACGGTCACACTCCATCTGAGGCATTCAACGAGACTGTTGAGGAGCTCACTCAGTCACTCATGCCTCTCTTCGCTCAGAAGGGTATGGACTGGATGTACGCTAACTGCTCTACAACTGCACAGCGTGGTGCCCTCGACTGGATGGGTCCTTTCCACGATGCTATCAAGCCAGTTGTTGAGAAGCTCTACGCATCTGTGAAGTGTGGTAACGAGGCTCAGATTTCTATCGACGCTAACTCTAAGCCAGACTACCGCGTAGGTCTTGAGAAGGAACTTGCTGCTCTCCACGATTCTGAAATGTGGCGCACAGCAGAGGTGGTTCGTCAGCTCCGTCCTGAGAACAACTAATTCTTCCCTCAAAAGAGAACAAAAGAAACGCCTTGGTTGGATTTCCAATCAAGGCGCTTTTTATTGTCGGCTTACGTTTGACCGTTTCTGTAGCCTAATAGAGATAAACCTTATAGTTCCTCACGCTGCCAGGAGCACCTTGCTCTGCACGTGGCAGGTATTCAAGGGCAGAGATAGTCTGCTCGCTACCGAGGTCAATGACGAGGAGGTGGGGCAGGGTGGCACTCTTTTCTGTCTGCCAATATGTGGATTCCTGCAAGTCATACACCTTGTCACCCGTATGGTTACCATTCTCTTCCTCTGAGTTGGCATACTTGGTCGTCCAAGGTTCGCGAGAGATACGCTTGCCATCAGCACCTTGCAGATAAAGTTCTGCAATCGCCACTTGTGACTTGCCGTCTTGAGTGGAAGTACATTCAATGGCAAGGTAACGACCCTTTTGTGGCGCAGCAAACTTGACGGTCTGCCAACCATTGCCAGCCTTGAAGGCTCCTGTGGCAGCAGGGGTGGCGCTGTTGAGGTCGGGCTTGTCACCAATGTTGTTGTGCTTGTTGGACTGCTCCAACTGGAGTTTGTTCAGTTCAGGCTCAGCCTGTCCCCAAACCACAGCCTCCT
>JBGUGM010000149.1:0-24152 GCA_045111535.1 Bacteroidaceae bacterium | reverse complement strand
TAATCCCCCAAATCAACCTGCAAATTACTAAAATTACCAATTTACTTTATTTACCTTTTAAACGCAATTGCTTTCATATCAACAAATTAGCAAAACCATCTTCCTTCGTTCTCCTGATTCAGTAGCCACCCGCCTCCCTCATTTTTGACCTCATTCCACCCCAAAATGATGTTGTTTGTGACAGCGCGGGACTTCTCAGCCCCGCACTGCCCATGCTAAAATCTTTTATTAATTACACTATCTGCTTGAGAAAACCTATCGTTTCTTCGTCTTCTTGTTCACTATCGAGGATTCGGGCCAAGCACGATTGATGTATTGACTATATTCAATGCGAACAGCCGGACCTACCAACAACTCAGAAGAGGCTTTTGCCTGCTTGTCATAGATGACCTCGCCATTCTTCCAACTTTTCATGAGCATCCATTCGTTGGGTAGCCAGATGTCGCCTTTCACATCAAGCAGGAGGATATGGTAAGTCTGCTGACATTGATGGACAAGGATGGTGTATTCCTCATGAAGAGGGCAAACAACATTGTCAAAATCTTTGCTTTCATTGATTTCTTTTACCTTCTATATATATACGAGGACAAACTCGTTTTTGTTGCAAGAAACACAATTTATTTTCTTACAAAAATTACACCAGACACATAACCATCTGAAAATGAGTCCCCACGATTAACGCAAGTGTCCACTTTTGGACAGTCAAGTGTCCGAAAGTGGACACTCTTGCCGAGGGTCTCGGGAAGACTTTGTGGTCACAACAAAACGCTGCCAAGGGTCTTGGGAAGACTTTGTGGTCACCCCTGCAATTCTAATACCAGTTTGAGAATTTCTTTAATAAGATGTTAAGGAATCCTTGAATTCTTCCCATGCCGTATAGCTACCCTGATGATGCATGGTGCCGGATATGTAGTTCCTCAACTCCTTCTTGGTGAGTTTGGGCTTCTGGGCGTATGTGACCTTGCCGTTCTTCCAATTCTTGACGACGGGCCATTCGGCCGGCAGCCAGAAATCGCCGGTGGTGTCGAGCACCAGAATGTGGAACTCGTCGCGGGTACGGTGCAGGATGATGGAGGATTCTTCATAGACAGGCGTCCATTGGTTGGCAGTGAAATAAGTATCCATTTTGGTGTAATACATGTCACCTGTAATCGGTGTGTCAGGGGTGAATCTGTAATACAGATGCGGATGCCTGTCGAGATATTGCCAGATGCACTGCTCCAGCTGATGAAGCACGGCATCCATCTGTTCTTTCGACTTGATGGTGTAGATGGTGCCTTTGGTTTCCGAAAACGCTGGTTCAATGTGTCTGCCCAACGACTCTGAATAAGGTTGCACCTCCTTCATGTAAATCATCTCCATCGGCGTCGTCTCCTGAGAGAAAGCCCACATGGACACTTTGGGGCAGTCCTTGTCGTGGCTGAGATAGAAGGGACGGCTCTCTATTCCCTTCTGCTTGAGGGCCGATTTGACGAGCTTGCCGAATTCCTTTTTGTCGAGCAATTCGTGGGTATTGTCATACACGCTGTCAGGAGTGTATGTATAAGTGAAACTTCCAAATCCCTTGTGACGCCCCAGAACCTGTCCTCCTGCGAGCGACGGCGCGTCGAGGTCGGGAGTGGAGCGATAAGAGAATGACACCAGCTCTGGAGCACTGCTGTATTCCGAGCCATGCCGACTATTCCATCTTCTCAACGTGTCTCCCTGCGGATATTCTCTCAGGGCAAGGGAATAAAACACACTGTCTGCCCCCTCATTGTGTCTCTCCCACAGGCTCTTGTTCTGCTCCTTCACATTATCTGCTAGCAGCTTGCAGGTGTTCGAAATCACGTCATACACCTGCTGATACAACAATCCCTGCTCTCTGTAGTAGTGTGTCCAAAAGAGGCTGGCAGAATCTTTCTTGGTGTCTCCCGTCAACCCCATGGGTCGATCGGGTATCTGGGTGAGGTTGCACGATATGGTTACTTCCTTGGTGTGTTTTCCTCCATAGCTGTAGGTTGTTGTCACAAAGTTCTGAGATGTGGATGGATGTACGCCCAAAAGGTTTTCCTTCTCCTTCACGAGCGAGTTGATGTATTCCACTAAGCTGTCTATCTTCAGCACGTTCCCGTCGCCTTTATAGATGTCGGCAGAGGAATGTGTTCCCATCAGATTCTCTGGTGCAAGGTTGTAGCACGATGTGGCAGTTGCCACGACAAGTAAGGCGAGTGTTGCCTTCAAAGAAATTCTTTTCATAATTCTTCGTTAATATAATGAAGTGATTGTTTATTGTTTTGATGGAGTGATTGGATAGCTTCCATATTGATGAAGCGATATTCGAGGGAGGAAATGCTTTCCTCCACTGGCTTCTTCATCGCTGGTGTGGCAAAGGCACTCAGCGCGACAATGATCAGGGGAAGGATGTAGAGTACTTTCATCTGCATCCAGGGATTGGAAGTCTTGTGCATCATCGCAATGCGACGTCTCACAAGGCTGTGGCTGAAGCCGTTGGCAAGGGAGATGGAACTGGTGTCGATGGCCTTGCGGATGAGCAGGTTCTGATATTGAGAAAGCCTCACTCCCTGTTGCAGCACATGATGGTCTGCCTCATATTCGTGGACATCGCGAAGGCTTGTCCCCAGCAGATAGACAAAGGGATTCCACCATTGCACCACCTGAACAAAGGTGAGCAGGAGGATGTCGAAGGAGTGATGATGAAGGATGTGTCCCTGTTCGTGGAGCAGGATTTCCCGTCCATGCTCTTCGTAGTCCTTCTTGCTGATGATGATGCTGCGCATCCAACTGCATGGAGTGACATTGTCAGCATGGCAATAGATGGTGAAGCCATCCTTCTCCTCTTTCCACACACATCCACGACGCATCAGCACACCCATGCGAACAAACTGCCCCACCCTGAACAGCAGCACCAACGCCATGCCTACCAAGCACAGGACACTGATGATGGTGTACCATGACCAAGAACTGTCGTAGGGGGCATCTGGAGCCACTTGTTCACGTATCTCCATCGGCACAGGAGTCGTCACCTCCATCTTCTCCGCTGCTGGCTTACTGAGTGCCTCCACCTGCTGATGCACCACCTGTGTGACGGGCTGCTCATCACCAGCCAATTGCGACACATTGCACAAGGGCAACACCAACGACAGCACCAGAATGGCAAGCAGCACGATGCGATTGAGACGGAAGAAGGTTTCCTTCCGCAATATCAGCGTATAGGGCACATAGAGCAAGGTGAGCACAAACACTGACTTGATGGAATATATTAATAATGAGGACATCATGCTTCTTCCTCCATGAGTTGCAACAATTCGCGGACATCCTCAGCCGAGAGGTTTTCTTCCTTGACGAAGAAACTGAACATCGACTTGATGCTATTGTCGAAGAAGTTCTTCTTCACTTCTTTCATGGTCATGCGCGTGTATTCCGCACGTGTGACTTTCGCCACGTACCATTGCGTCTTCCCCTCGCCCTTGTTCTTGAAGAAGTCCACAAAGCCCTTCTCGTAGAGCACTTTCAGATAGGTGGCAATGGTGGTGTAGGCAGGCTTGGGCTCTTCGTAATGCTCCAAGATGTCCCAAGCACAGGCAGAGTGATTGATGTCCCAAAGAATGGTCATCAACTGGAACTCAGCCTTCGTAAGCGTGTTCTCTTTTCTTTTCATACGACAATCTTGTTTAGGTTTTCGTCTGCAAAGTAACACCAAGAAAACCAATCTCGCAAGACTTCGATTTCGAAATCTTGCGAGAAAGGAGCGTTTTTAACGTTTATTCTTAGTAATAGAGGGAAAAAGGGTATCAAATCACTTCATGTCCGTCATTGCCTTGCCCATTTCCTTCATGTATTTCTCCATGAGTTGGTTGACGTGTTTCTGGGCATCTTTGGCTGACTTGGGCAGGACACCGACGTTCTTGTACAATTCTCCGTATGCTTGGCTCTGTTCGGAGTAGAACTTGAGGACCACTCCATAGATGTCTTTCCAATCAGAAGGAGCACCTTCAACACTGCTCAAGAATTTGATGAAGTTCTGAAACTTCACGTCCAGTTCCTTGTTCAGTTTGATGATTTGCTTGAAGTAGTTGTCTGAACCGGTGAGTGACCCCAATTTCACAAAGGGTGCCAGAGAGGTGTAGGTGGCTTTGACGGCTTCCAGGTTCCCCTTGAGGGCTGTGGACAGGGCTTCGAGTCGCATCTGCTGTTCAGGTGTAGGATTGAATTCGTCCCTAGCAAGGGTGGGAGAAACGTATCCCTCATTATAGACTGCTACCGTGTCCACTACCTCCCCATCTGCGTCTGCCCCAACTACATCGTCAATCCCCTGGATTTGTTGTCTGTTCAGCAGGCTCTTGCCTGAGTAGCGACCCACACGGTTCTCAAAGTCTTTGTCGTCGTCAAACCAGCCGTTGTGTACGGTGATGTTGTAGGTCTCACCAGGCACGAAGTCGAGGTTTATCCATGCGGAGCAGAGTTCGCCGTCTGGGAAGATGCAACGCAGGCGTCCCACCATAGGCTTCTCGAGTTCTGTCTGCCACTCAAAGCGCTTGTTGATGACGGGCACACAGGCCACATAGTCATCGTCTCCAATATTGGCAAGTTCTTCGGATGATTCGGCGATGTAGATGTTGTAGAGCGAGTCTTTGATGTTCTCGTCCACCCGTCCCACAATCTTGAAGGTCTTCTTCGATGATGCCATGTCCTTCTCGTAGATGTCGGGGCGCAGGGAGGTGATTTGATAGATGCCTCCCAAAATCTTGCTTTTATCGTTGGAGAGTGACCATTTGATGGCGTAGGCGTCGCGCAACTGTGGGTTCTCCGGGTTCTTGGTGCAGAGCAGCCACATTTCCTCCTTGTTGGAGGCGCGGACGAGGTAACTCTTGTCCTTTCCGTTTCCATCCACAGCCCTCAGCGAGAAGGACTCGTTGTTGCCGGGTGAGAGATGGAGCAGTTGATAGGAGGTGGGCTCATCCTGCTTGAATGCCTCGCTGATGTCGTTGAGATTCAGGGAGGGGTTGGCTGCCACGAAGTAGGTGATCCTGACACTCGACTCAATCAGATTGGTGTTGGGGTTCTTGTTGACTGAATAAACCTCATCGGAGGGATTGCCCCAATTCTCGATGATGTTGTTGAACAGTTCCTTGACGTGGACGGGTGTTGTCTGGGGCTGATTCTTTGCCCGCTGCTGGGCATGGATGGTTGCGATGGTGCTGCATGCGATAAGCAGCAATGTGAATAGACGTTTCATATTGTTTTTGTTTTTTTATTTCTGTGCCATTTTTTCTAATGTGTATTTTGAAATCTCCAGTTCCAGTTCCACCCATTTCAGGTATGCCTCGTTGGCTTGCTTCTTCATCAGGGCGATTTCCTCTGGAGTGTATTGGTAGTTCTCAGGACGTGTGATGGGGATGTCCCGCTCGGTCAGCACGACGGTGGCCGTCTCGTTGTGGGGAGTTTCGGGGATGGGCTGCTCTGTGGATGGCTCCACGACTGCAAGAACCTCTTCTGTGGCTGCCTTTTCAGCGACGGGCTTCTGTGCCAAGAGCGGTTGGGGGGTCGTGGCTGCCGGGCGTGTCACCTTGGGCTGTTCAGCCACCTCCTCTTGTGGGGCTGTCTTTTGTGGCGTTTCCACCTGAGGCGCTTCTTTCTCCTTCTTAGGCTTGTCCACTTTCACGGCAACAGGCTTCCCTGTTGACATTCCGTCCTCTGGCGTTCCTTTGGGTGGGGTGAGGAAGACGGCTATCAGGGCTGCCACACATGCGGCTGCCACTAAAGGCCAGAGCACACGGACGCGTCTTCTTTTCGCTGCCTCCTTCGCCCTCTCCTCCTCCACGCGCTGCATGAGCCGTGCGTTGAGGTCGGCTGGCATGGGCGGCAAAGCCTCTTCCTCCAGCCTGATGGCGTCACGAAGGTTCGTGTCCTGTTGGCGTAATGTTTCTATAGAGTCTTCTTTCATGATTGTATCGTTTGAATGATTTTGCAAAGTTTCTTTCTCGTTCGGAACAGTTTCGAGGCGATGGTGTTCGGTGGGGAGTCGGTCACGTAGGAGATGTCCTTCACGCTCATGTCCTCATAATAGAACATCGTGACGAGGCTTCTCTCCTCGGGTGGCAGATGCTTCAGGGCTGCCCGTATCAGTTGCACCGTCTCTGGGTCGGGATGCCCCAAGGTGGCTTCCACTTCCGCTTCCGACAGCCTTTCCGCCTCTCCGTCCTGGTCTTCGAAGTAGATGACCTCCTGCCGCTTGTGCCTCAGCCAGGTGATGGACTCGTTGTAGGCGATGCGTGACACCCACGTCTTGAAGGCTGCCTTCTCTTCATCATACCTATCTATATTCAGAAAGACCTTCAGGAACACATCCTGATACACCTCCTCGGCATCCTCCACGCTCGGCAACAGCCTCACCACCTGGCTGAAGACATGTCTGCCATATCTTTCAACCATTGTCTGCTGCGCCTTGGGGCTGCGTTCCCTCAGCCCCTCTATCAGATTCGTTTCTATATCTGTCACCATTTTCTTGAGGTCTTCTATTTGTATATACGATGGTAAAACATGAAAAATTGCAAGAGGGCATAAAAAAAACAAAAAAAGTCGCAATGGACGTCAAAAAAGGGACGTTATAACGAAAAAAGTACTAAAAAATGCGCTGTGGGCGAGCACAGATGTTAAGAAACATGTTTTTTTATTTGTCTGTGAAGGCAAAAGTCCGTACCTTTGCAGCATCCTAAAAACAATCTTTTTACCTTAAAAAAAAAAATTAATACTTATTGAGAACAGAAAAGTGCCAGTCGTGAGATTAGCGCTTTTTCGCTTTTAAAGGGGGTATATATAAAAAAAAAGTTGTACCTTTGCACCCAATTATAAATAATGTACATGAAGAAGGAACTGAATATCGTGTTTCTGATTGCGGGCAGTGAACCGTTGGGCAGTGCTGGCATGCAGGCTGACATCAAGGCGATTACGGCGTGTGGCGGCTATGCGGCATGTGCGCTGACGGGCATCGTGGATGAGGATACACGGAGGGTGAAGAGTGTGACGCCGCTGCCAGTGGAACTGGTGGTGAGCCAGGCAGAGTCGTTCCTGGGTGATGTGGGAGCACAATGCGTGAAGACGGGTGTGCTGCCTACGGCTGAGATCATCGACGGGGTGGCAGGACTGCTGAAGCGTTACCCGAACGTGAAGAAGGTGATTGACCCCGTGATTGTGGACTCGAACGGTGTGCAACTGGTGAGCAACGAGAGTATCAGCGCCTATAAGGAGAAGTTGTTTCCGATGGCAACGCTCATCACCCCGAACTTCAGGGAGGCAGAGGTGCTGCTGAAAAGGAAAATCACGAATATCAGCGAGGACATCAAGGAACTGGGACAATGGGGCAACAGCGTCATCATCAAAAGTATGCAGAGCCAGGTGATGGCGGGACGCGGTATGCCGGCACAGGATATGCTGTCGGACTTCCTCTACAATGCCGAGACAGGTGAGGTGAGGGAGTTTCGCAAACGTCGCATCCCCACGCACAACGTGAATGGCACGGGTGACTCGTTCTCGTCTGCCATCGCCACCTACCTGGCAAAGGGCTATGACCTGAACAAGGCTGTGGAGAAGGGTGAGGAGTTCATTGGCAAGGCAATTGCCCTGGGTGCGGAATACGAGTTCGGACACGGCTACGGTCCTGTGCATCCGTGCTTCATGGAGGACAAAGTGTTACACGAAAGAATCTATAACTAAATAAAAAAGATGAAACTGAAAATTGCAGTGCTGGCCGGTGACGGCATCGGACCAGAGATTATGGAGCAGGGCGTGGCTGTGTGCAGCGCCGTTGCGGAGAAGTTTGGACACGAAGTGAGTTACAAGGAAGCCATCTGTGGCGCACACGCCATTGATGAGGTGGGCGACCCATTCCCAGAGGACACGTTCCAGACGTGTATGGAGGCTGATGCGGTGCTGTTCGCATCGGTGGGTGACCCGAAGTTTGACAACAACCCGAACGCGAAGGTGCGTCCTGAGCAGGGACTTCTTGCGATGAGAAAGAAGTTGGGTCTGTTTGCCAACGTGCGTCCTGTGACCACCTTCGACTGCCTCGTGCACAAGTCTCCCCTGAAGGATGAACTGGTGCGTGGTGCTGACTTCATCTGCATCCGTGAGTTGACAGGTGGCATGTACTTCGGCGAGAAGAAGGAGGGCAACGACTACGCCTACGACACGAATGCCTACAGCCGTGCTGAGGTGGAGCGCATCTTGAAGGTGGCTTATCAGTATGCCCGTCAGCGCAGAAAGCACCTGACTGTGGTGGATAAGGCGAACGTGCTGGCATCGAGCCGTCTGTGGAGAGCAGTGGCTCAGGAGATGGCACCACAATATCCTGACGTGACGACTGACTTCATGTATGTGGACAACGCTTCCATGCGCATGATTCAGGAGCCTAAGTTCTTCGACGTGATGGTGACTGAGAACACGTTTGGTGACATCCTCACCGACGAAGGTTCTTGCATCACTGGCTCTATGGGCTTGCTCCCATCTGCTTCAACGGGTGAACACACCCCTGTGTTTGAGCCTATTCACGGCAGTTGGCCTCAGGCAAAGGGCTTGAATATCGCGAACCCACTGGCACAGATTCTGTCTGTCGCCATGCTCTACGAATACTTCGACTTGAAGGAGGAGGGTGCCCTCATCCGCGAGGCTGTGAACGCATCGCTCGACCAGAACGTGCGCACTCCCGAGATTCAAGTGGAAGGTGGTGCCAAGTACGGCACGAAGGAAGTGGGCAAGTGGATTGTGGACTACATTAAAAATAAATAATGCCATTAATTTTACCCGATCAACTCCCTGCCATCGATGAACTGAAACAGGAGAACATCTTCACGATGGGCTACAAGCGAGCAGACAGTCAGCAGATTCGTCCGCTCCGCTTGGCTGTGCTCAACCTGATGCCGCTGAAGATTACGACAGAGACGGACTTCATCCGCATCTTGTCGAACTCAGCATTGCAAATCAGGGTGGAGTTCATGAAAATCAAGTCGCACACGAGCAAGAACACGCCCATTGAGCACATGATGGCGTTCTACCGCAACTTCGAGGACATGAAGAAGGAGAAGTACGACGGACTCATCGTGACGGGTGCCCCTCTGGAGTTCATCAACTACGAGGAGGTGACCTACTGGAAGGAGTTGCAGGAGGTGTTCAACTGGGCTCATACGCACGTGACCAGCACCATCTATGTGTGCTGGGCTGCGTTTGCGGGCTTGTACCACTTCTACGGAGTGCCCAAGCACAACACGCCCAAGAAGGTGTTCGGGGTGTTCAAGCATCAGATGTTGGCACCTGAACTGCCCATCTTCCGAGGGTTTGACGATGAGTTCTTCGCTCCCCACAGCCGTCATTGCACGATTCTGCGCAAGGACATCGAGAAGGTGGAGGGACTGCACATCATCGCTGAAAGCCCCAAGGCGGGTGTGACGATTGTGGAGGCAAGAAACGGCAGAGAGTTCTTCATCACCTGCCACTTGGAATACTCGCCCCTGACTTTGGACGGGGAATACAAGAGGGACTTGAAGAAGGGGCTGCCCATCAACAAACCTCAGAACTACTACCCAGGTGGTGACCCCAAGAAGCATCCTGTGGTGCGCTGGCGTGCCGCTGCTAACTTGCTCTACACCAACTGGCTGAACTACTACGTGTATCAAGAAACACCGTTCAATATCGAGGAAATCAATTGATGCGCACCATTGAACTTCTCGCTCCGGCAAAGACAGCAGACATTGGCATCGAGGCCATCAGGCACGGTGCTGATGCTGTCTATATAGGTGCCTATGCTTATGGCGCACGTGCCAGTGCGGGAAATCGGGTGGAGGACATCGAGCGGCTGGTGGAGTTTGCCCATCTGTACAAGGCAAAGGTGTATGTGACGGTGAACACCCTCGTGTATGACGAGGAAATGCAGGAGGTGGAAGGACTCATTGGGAAACTGCATGACATCGGTGTGGATGCGCTCATCGTGCAGGATTTGCGGCTCTTGTCGCTGAATCTGCCCCCTATCCCACTCCACGCCAGTACGCAAATGGACAACCGCACCCCAGAAAAGGTGCAGATGCTGGCCAAGTTGGGCTTTCCACAAGTGGTGTTGGCTCGTGAACTGACCATTGAGGAGATTGCCGAGATACACGAGCAATGCCCCGACACGAAACTGGAGGTGTTTGTGCATGGCGCTTTATGTGTCTGCCTGAGTGGACGCTGCAATGCCAGCGAGGCGCTGTTTGGCAGAAGTGCCAACAGAGGGGAATGTGCGCAGGTGTGCCGCATGGCGTTTGACCTGATGGCAGACGGCAAGACGGTGATGAAGGGCAAGCACCTGTTGTCGTTGAAGGACAATTGCCAGATAGACAACCTGGAAGCATTGCTGCTGGCAGGAGCCTCATCGCTGAAGATTGAGGGGCGCCTGAAGGATGCGGACTATGTGAAGAACGTGACAGCAGCGTATTCTGAGGCACTGGACAAGGTGATTGCCAAGCATCCGAAAGAGTTCTGCAGGGCATCATCGGGGAAGGTGCATCTGAAATTCAAGTCTGACGTGAGGAAGAGTTTCAATCGTGGGTTTGTGAAGGAGGTGAGCCGACCTGACGCGAATATAGACACCCCCAAGTCAATGGGAGAGCCTGTGACGAAAGACACGGTGCTGCACAATGGCGATGGGCTGTGCTACATCGAGAGAGGAAAACTGGTGGGATTCAGAGTGAACAACGCGGACACCTTCCGTGCCATCAAGGGCGTGCAGTACTACCGCAATCAGGACACGGAATGGGACAAGATGCTCAGCAAGCCCTCAGCAGAGAGGAAGATTGGCGTGACAATAGAGGTGTATGAAGACCGCCTCTGCATGACAGATGAAGATGGACTGACAGCATCGGTGAACATCCCAAAGACGTTTGAACTGGCACGCACCCATCAGAAGGAGAACATCGAAAGGCAGTTGAGCAAATTGGGTGACACGATTTTCGAGGCACAACAGGTGAACATCCACCTGCAAAAGAACTACTTCATCCCCTCATCGATGCTGAGTCAATGGCGACGGGAACTGTCGGAGGCTCTGACAGAGGAAAGAAGGAAGTTCTATCCACTGGAAAGGCAAGCACATACACCTGTCAGCATCGAAGTGGAAAAGCCATATGAGTTGACGCACGACCCAGCAACTCCTGTGATGATTTCGAAATACTGCATCAGAAGGCAACTGGGAGAATGTGTGAAGGAGGGGGGGAGAGCCATGCCACTCGCCCTTCGTTTAGCCAACGGCACCATGTTCCGTCTGGACTTCGACTGCAAGAACTGCTTGATGAAACTATACCTACAATGAGAAAGTTACTCTATATCATCTTGGGCACGCTGATTGTCTCCTGTGTGGGAGGAACAGCAACGCCACCGTCGGACAGCACCCCTGCCGACAGCGACTCTGTGCCAACTATCGTCAACATCGTGGACACAGCCACCGTGGAGGACTCCACCCTGATGGTCATGACCCCTCAGCAGGTGGATTCCATCGTGTTCCGATTGACACATCACTATTCGGAGAACTTCAACTTTCTCGTGAAGGCAGATTCCCTGCAACTCGTTCCCCGTGAGGGAGACCTCCTCTTGGACACTTGCCACGTCTATAAGAATGACCTCATTGCGGTGGCTGAAATCAAGACGGTTCCAGGTGATTCGATAGACTCCATCTGGGTGAAGGTGGCAAGCAACCAGACGACGATGGGCTGGATTCGTGAAAGCGAACTGCTGAAGGGTGCCACACCTGATGACCTTATCTCCGAGATGCTGGATGCGCTGTCCAGCAGTCGTGCCATCTGGATGTCTGCCATTGCTGCCATTGGACTCGTTGCCATCATCATCGGAAGGAGGAAGAAGACCATCAAGAAGAAGGAACTGCTACACCTGCCCAGTTTCCTGGACGAGATGGAAAGCCCCTATCCAGCCCTGTTCCTGCTGTTGGTGGCTATCATGGCATCCACCTATGCCTCAGTGCAAAACTTCGTGCCTGAGTTCTGGCAGGAATACTACTTCCACCCCACCCTCAACCCCTTGGTGTTGCCTCCTATCATGGCAGCCCTCGTGGTGGTGCTTTGGCTTGTCATCATCACCTTCATTGCCGTGATTGACGAGGTGTATCATCACTTCTACTTCGTGCCAGGCATCATTCATCTGGCAAAGATTGCAGGAGCAGGGATGCTGGTGTATCTCTTCATCTCATGGACCACGCTCATCTACATCGGTTACCCCCTGCTGGCAGTACTTGCGTATTTCCTCATCAAGATGATGCTCAAAACAATAAAGGCTACCCAAGATTAACGGGTAGCCTTTTTCTTACACTTACTGCTTGTCACCTTTTACGCCTCTTTTCGCCTCTTGCACCGCTTACGCTGCCACAGGATGCGTAAAGATGAATCGTGCGCCCTTGCCTTGATGCGTGAGGTCCATCTTCGCCTCACCTCCCAACTGTGTGGCAATCTTGCGACAGATGGGGAGTCCCAATCCTGTGCCACCATTCATGGTGTTGAGTTTCTCGAAGCGTCCAAAGATGCGCTCTGCATTCTCTGGAGGAACACCCTCACCTGTGTCTGTCACTGAGAAGGTGATCATGCCCGGCGTCTCAGTCAAGGACACATGTACGTGAATCTCACCCTCATCCGTGTGCTTCTCCGCATTCGTCAGGTAATTCATCAGCACTTGCTCCACACGTCTCGGATCACTCTGGATGGTGTAGTCATCACCCACATCTGTGGTCATGTACATGTTCACTCCTGCCGGACAACGGTACTTCACGGTACTGATAGCCTTGCGACATACATCATTCACATTACATGTGCCGATATTCAACTTGTACTTGCCGCTCTCCATATCAGAAATATCGAGGATGTCATTGACCAGGTTACTCAGCAAGTCTGTATTGCTCTGGATAATCACGCCATAGTCGGCAATCTCCTCTTCGGAGAGCATATCACGAATCTGCTTGTTGCAAAGAATCTGGGAGAAGCCACAAATGGCATTCATTGGGGTGCGAATGTCGTGACTCATGTTTTGCAGGTATTCCTTCTGTGCCGTCATCCCCTTCTTGTACTTCTCACTGTTGCGCTTTTCTTGGAAATACATATATATAATAACTGCC
The DNA here is from genome assembly GCA_045111535.1 of Bacteroidaceae bacterium. GTDB lineage: Bacteria > Bacteroidota > Bacteroidia > Bacteroidales > Bacteroidaceae > Minthosoma. Next base: position 11,011 of record JBGUGM010000149.1, on the reverse strand, counting down.
AAGGCTATCGCCAAAACCGCTATAATGATGATCGAAACAACTGTATTCATATGTTGGTCTCCTTTCTTCTCATTTTCTTGAGCATAAAATGATGGCACAAATATAGAGAATCACACACGCACAACCAAATTTTTTTGAAAAAAAATACGAAAAACTTACTAAAAGGCTAAACAATCCCACAAAATGCCCTAAAAATAAGCATTCCGGCACCCTTTTAAATGAAAAAAATGGCACAATCAGGAAACATAAGCATACATAAAAGGAAACAAAACCGTATGTTCAAAAAGAAAATTAACAAGTGTCGAACACACGTTTATTTAGCCTAATGGAAGGCTCACAACGAAGCGACTGCCACCAGTGTACTGGGAGTCGAGTGTGAGGGTACCATTCATCAGCATGACGACACGTCGGCAAAGGAACAAACCGAGACCAAGACCTTCGGTGAACATGTCAACTTTGGTAAACTTCTCGAAGATGAAGTCTGCCTTGTCAGCAGGAATGCCAAGACCCGTATCTTCGACAGTGAAGTTCACGGCATCGTCAGCGGTTTCGATGCGCAGGGTGATGCTGTCCTCGCTGGTGAAGTGGAGGGCATTGACGAGCAGTTCTGTGAGAACAATGAGCAGATGATGCCTGCTGGTCTGAATGGTCAATGCATCGTCCACATGACTGTCAAGGTGCATCTCCACAGTATGAGGAATCAAACTGTTGGCAGTTTCGACGGCTTCGCGTGCCAACGTGTTGCAGCCCACGGTTTCGTTTGTGGTGATGGTCTGACGACTCTCGACACGCGATGCTGTGAGCAGTTTGTTCACCATATAGTCGAGGGCGTTGGTCTGCACGTACATGGTCTCAGCCATCTCCTTTTTCTCGTCGTCAGAAATCGCGTCACTATCACACAATATCTGCGAGAATCCATGAACGATGTTGAGAGGCGTATGTATCTGGTGCGTGATGTCCTGCATGAACTGCGTCTTCTGCTCACTTGCCTGCTGTGCCAGTTGAGTGGCTTGTTCAAGTTCCTTGGTGCGCTGCTCAGTCTCCTGCTTCGTCTTCTCCACCTCACGGATGTGCTGGCTGATACTTCGCCGCATCTGGCAGAAACTGTTCTGCAACTGACCAATCAAGTCGGTGCGTTCACTATGTGGCAGAGGCTTCTCATAGTCGCCATGACCAATCTGTCGCAATTCGGCAGCCAGCAGTCCCAATGGCTGTGTGAAGTGCTTCACAATGCGGTGGCAACCCCATGCCAACAGCAAGAGTCCGATAATGAGCAAAGGCAACAGGATGTAGTTCAGTTTGTTGTATCCACGGAGCAGTTCGTTGGAAGGACACACAAGTGCAATGCTCCATTGGGTGCCCTCAAGAGGTCGGTAAAGCACAATGTGCGTCTTGCCATCGATTTTGACATCCATGTGTCCTGTGCGTCCATTGGTCATCTCATATCCCAGCGCCACGATGTCGGTGTGCTCTCTGGGGTCAGTGCCTGTGAAGATGGTCTGTTTGAGCACTTTCGTAGTGTCAGGATGCACGAAATAGTGACCATCGGCACCCAGCAGCATGAAGTAAGAGTTTTGATATGGATGTTCAGCCGTGATGGTCTCCGTGAGCCTCTTCAGCGACAGGTCGGTGGAGATGACACCCACGAACTTACCCTGCCGGTCGTTCAGAGGAATGCAGTACGAAGCAATCATCTCCGGGCTTGACAGCGTTCCGTCATTATAATCATCGAAGGGGTCCACCCAGCAGGCTATCTTCTTTTGGCGAGGCGTCTTATACCACACCTTGTCATAATAGTTATAATTCGCCTCACGAACAGTGGCAATCGAGTCCTTCTCAGGCGTTGAATACTCTTCAAGTCGTACAGAATAGGCTGAGAAGCCATATTTTTCGTCAGGATAGAAATCAGGTTCCATCGTGATGGAGCAACCATTCGTGTTGGGGTGGTTGGCAACGATTCGATGTGTGTACTTCAGCAAGGAGTCCTTCTCGTTGTGAAGATTGACAAGCCAAATGATGTTGCGCGTGGCAGTTTCCACCTCCACCATATATCCCTTGACACGAAGTGCCGTATTGTCGAGCACGTGTGTTGCCTCGTCAACAGCCTCTTCCTTGATGATGTTACGTGACTGCCAATAGAGGAATCCAAGTGACAGCGAGAACACCAGCACCACGACAAACAGGATGTCGAGACAGAGTCTGGTGGAAAGTGACTGGCGAATATTTTTCCTCATCTCTATCATAGGTTCCCTCCTCTCTTTTTGTCAGCGATGTCGAGCATATTGTCCAACACGGCTGTGGTCATTTCCGTATGTTCCCGAATCTTTTCTGCCATCTGGTGGAATTCTTCGGCATTCATATCAGTCGCATGCTGCCGGAAGTCGGCGATGGTGTTGTGGACGACCTTCACCGATTGCTCCATGCGGTCACTCATGTTCAGAATGACGGCATCCTTCATGCGGTCAGCCTCGCGCGCCTGTTCATATGCTATTTTTAAGTCTTCATTACGCTGGCTGAGCACATCGGTCAGGTGCGTGATACGAGCAATGTGCTGGGCGATGCTCAACTGCATCTGGCGGAATGTGTTCTGCACATATCCCACCTCGTCAGTGCGTTTACTGCTCTTCACTGGCTCATCCATTTGACCACCTGCCATACGGCGGGCTTCATCCACCAGCAACTGCAAAGGCTTCAACTGGCGATGGCTGATGAAGAAACAGAACAGCGCCAACAACAACAGACCGAAGAAACTGATAATGATCGTATAGCGCAAAAGTGAGTTGTAGGAACTGAAGATGTCGCTCTCAGGACACACGATAGCCACACTCCATCCAGCATTCTCGAAAGGATGATAGAAGATGAAGTCCTCCCTTCCGTCCATGTAAATCTTGCTATGTCCGACATGCCCTGTCTTCATGGATATGGCAGCCAGATGTCCTTGACTGGTAGGTTCGTTGAAAGCCTCGGTAAAGAAAGCCTCATGTTCTTCACGCGTACTGTCAGGATGGACAATCAAGTGTCCGTCAGTACCCATCACAGAGGCATGTGAGTTGGGGAATGGTTTCAGCGAGAGCACCAAATCGGCAAACCACTTCATCGAGATATGAGCCGACAGCACACCCACCAGTTCACCCTCTTTGTTGTGCAGCGGCATACCATAGGACGTGATGATGGAAGTCTCCCCGTGTTCCACATCGACATAAGGGTCTATCCAGATGGGGCTCCCGTTGTGCAGGGGGATGAAGTACCATTTCTCACGTGTGTAAAGTTGCTTTCCACCATTCACCTTTATTTCTATCTGTGTCGAATCAGCAGGGTTACGGTAGGCATACACCTCATGGTAGATGCCATATTGTGGATAGACACCAGGCTCGAAAGCGATGGTGCAACTCTGGATGTGCGGGTTCTCTCTCAACAACTGCCGACAGAGACTATCCAGGAGTTCAGGCCTGTTCAGACGCTTCTCAATGGTCCAGTGCCAACTGCGCGTGGCCGTCTCCACCTCGTTCAAGGTGTTGTCGATGCGCAGTTCTGTTGTACGCAACGTCTGACGTGCTTTCTCCATCGCCTCCTGATAGATAGCCTCACGAGCATGATGGAACATAATGAAGAGAGCGGTGACGAAAAGCACTGACACAAATCCAACCACCCAAAGCACAACTTGAGTGGTCAGCGAATGACGGGATTGTTTTTCTGTTACTCTCTTCATGGTTGCAAATTTATGTAAAAATTTTAAAATGATATACCAGTCAAGAGAAAAAAATGAACAAAATATCCCGAAAAAAATGCATTTTATCTATAAATGTTTCATCAATCAGGGGATATTCATATGAATTTATGGTTCAAAGCCGTTGATTTCCATCTTCAAACAATCTGTACGGTTAACAATATCATTCTCTCTAAAAGAGGCAGTGTGTGCGCACACATACCTTGACATACATCAAGTAAACACACGCTTTTTAAAGATTTTCATACGATTATTTGCATCAGGCTGTAAAAAGTCCGTAACTTTGCATCGTCAAAAGAAACAAAGGCTTATCGAAGCCCAGGATAACAAGACAACTAGATTAGAAAGTTTTATTCATACGGTTATATAGGTATTAGTGTTAAGGAAAAGACTCAGTAAGGTTAATTTCTTTTGGTAAAACAGATTGTTTTTACATAGGATACAAATACAAAAAGGAAATCGTAATTAGACATAGGTTATACAATAGGTTTTAGGTTAGTAAAAGATTAGGTTCATTTTTTCATGAGTGATGAAAGATGACGAAGAAAGTGAAGTCCGAGAGGATTTCATTTTTTTTGCGCCCTATTCGTCATAATTCACGAAAAACCAGTATCTTTGCACCCAAATTCATAAGACATGGCAACTTTTTGGACAAAACGCAACGAAGACATCGAAGATGAGAAAACAGCAATGCCCTGGGGCGAACTGTTTGTGAGGGGTGACAGAAACATTCCCCGACGCAGACGCTTGAAGGTGGCATTGTTTGATTTGGACGGCACTTTAGTGGACACAGAAGACCAGTACACTATCTTCTGGGGTGCCACAGCACGGAAATACCGTCCCGATATACCCCGACTCGAATATCTCATCAAAGGCACGACACTCACCAACATCTTCGCCACTTATTTTCCTGACCCTCAGTGGCAAAAGGACATCAAGAAGGAACTCACCGCATGGGAAGCCCAAATGCGTTATGAGTTCTATCCTGGCGTACTCCCCTTCTTAGAGGATTTGAAGAGAAACGGAGTGAAGTGTGCAGTGGTGACCAGTTCTGACCAATCCAAAATGGCAAGTGTCAGGAGACAAATCCCTGATTTGGACAGTATCTTTGACAAGGTGCTCACAGCAGAAGACTTCACAGCATCCAAACCTGCTCCCGATTGTTACCTCCTGGGAGCCAAGGTGTTTGATGCAGACATTGACGAATGTGCCGTGTTTGAAGATGCATACACGGGACTGCAAGCAGGTATGTCCTCTGGCATTTTCACCTTCGGAATACCCACAGGACACACGAAAGAAGAGATTCAAGACAAGTGTGACTTTGTCTTGGAGAGTTTCGAGGGAATGACGTTTGAGAAGATCACTTCTTTTTTACAGGATCACAAGTGAGTCCACAACCCAAACGCTTGAGAATCTTACGGTCCACCTCACCCAGCATCACTGTGGTGTGCATCTGACATCCACGCAGTTTAGGCAACTGCTCCAATGCTTTGCGACAGTTCTCATCGTGCTGAGACAACACAGAGATAGCCACCAGCACTTCATCGGTATGCAGACGTGGATTGGTGCCACGCAGATAATCAATCTTAGTCTTTTGGATAGGCTCAATCATGCTCTGAGGAATGAGTTTGACATCATGACCAATGCCTGCCAAGTGCTTCATCACGTTGAGAAGCAAAGCAGCACAACAACCTAAGAGGTCACCCGTCTTGGAAGTGATGATGGTGCCATCCTCCATTTCCATCGCAGCACAATGCACACCCGTCTGTGCTTTCCGTTCATTGGCTGCTACCGTGACACGACGATCAGCAGTTGTGATTTTCGCCTGATTGAACAGCATCTGAATCTTGCTGATTTCGCTTTCGTTGCAAGCACCATCAGCGAGTTTGTTGGTGGCATCGTAATATCTCCTAATGATTTCATCTTTAGAGGCTTGGCAGCACGCCTCATCATCGCTAATGCAGAAGCCCACCATGTTCACACCCATGTCTGTTGGCGACTTGTAAGGATTCTCGCCATAGATGCCTTCGAAGAGTGCATTGAGCACGGGGAAAATCTCGATATCACGGTTGTAGTTGATAGCCACTTTGCCGTATGCATCGAAGTGGAAGGGGTCAATCATGTTCACATCGTTGAGGTCAGCAGTAGCAGCCTCGTAGGCGATGTTCACAGGATGCTTCAAAGGAAGGCTCCACACAGGGAACGTCTCAAACTTGGCATATCCTGCACGAATGCCACGCTTGTTCTCACCATAAAGTTGGCTCAGACACACCGCCATCTTACCGCTGCCAGGACCCGGAGCCGTAATGATGACCAGAGGACGTGTCGTCTCCACATAATCATTCTTTCCAAAGCCATTGTCAGAAGCAATTAATTCCACATTATGAGGATAGCCGTCAATGAGATAGTGACAATAGGATTTGATGCCCATACGTTCCAGACGATGACGGAACTGGTCAGCAGCACGTTGCCCATCATAATGGGTGATGACCACAGAGCCTACATAAAAGCCACGGCTCATGAACTCGTCACGCAAACGCAACACATCTTCATCATACGTGATGCCGAGGTCAGCACGCATCTTGTTCTTCTCGATGTCCTCTGCACTAATCACAATCACAATCTCAAGACTGTCGCTCAATTGCTTGAACATACGCAATTTGCTGTCAGGCTTGAAACCTGGCAACACACGCGAAGCATGGTGGTCATCAAACAGTTTGCCACCCAGTTCGAGGTACAACTTGCCATCGAACTGTGCAATGCGTTCACGGATGTGCTCCGACTGAATCTTGAGATATTTCTCGTTATCAAATCCTATCTTCATAATTTGTCTATTTTGCCAATTCGTCTGCAAAGGTAGTAAAATTTTAGTTAGGAATTAGAAATGAGGAATGAGGAATTGTTACTTTTTCAAAAAAAAATGCCAAGATAACAAATAATTCCTCATTCCTCATTTCTAATTCCTAATTTCTTCTTATCTTTGTAGCGAGTTTCAACCAGCCATGTGCTGGGCGAAGTTCAAAACCATTAAAACATTAAGACCTATGTTAGAATTTTTGGATGTTGCCCCCATGCCATCGTCTGGCATTGACATGACGTGGTGGGAATCTTTTCAGGACATGGAGACTTGGATGCAAGTGTTCTGGGGATGTGCTGTCATCGGCTCACTCATCTTCATCATTCAGATGGTACTGACCTTGGTTGGCATGGACAGCAGTGACATGGATGTGGACTTCGACGGTGCCGATACCATGGACTTAGGTGGTGGCATTTCGTTGTTCAGCATCAAGAACTTCGTTAACTTCATCGTTGGTTTCGGATGGGGAGGTGTCTGCTTCGCTGGAATCATTGAGAACAAATGGGTGCTCACCCTCATTGCTGTGGTAGTGGGCGTGGCGTTCGTGCTCATGTTCTTCTTCATCAAGAAACAGACAAAGAAACTGGAGCACAATGGTGCTTTCCAAATCAAAGACTGCGTAGGCAAGACTGTGGATGTCTATCTGCGCATCCCTGCCAACAAGGGCGGCAAGGGTAAGGTGCAAGTGAGCCTCAACGGTTCTGTGCAGGAATTTGAAGCCATGACCGAAGGCGACAGCATCGCCAGTGGTCAGAAAGTACAAGTGCTCAGCGTTGTGGACGGAAGCACTGTACTGGTTAAATAAAATGTAAATAATAAAACAAAAATAACTATGGTTTATCTCATCATCGTAGCGGTGGTTGTAGCCATCGTACTTTTAATCTCCATCATCAATCGTTACAGAAGATGTCCTTCCGACAAGATTCTGGTAGTTTATGGAACCACAGGAAACAAAGGCTCTGCCAAGTGTGTACATGGTGGCGGTACTTTCGTATGGCCGATCATTCAGGACTATGCTTACCTGAGCCTGACCCCTATCAGCATTGATGCCAACCTGACCAATGCCCTGTCACGCCAGAACATCCGTGTCGATGTGCCTTGCCGATTCACGGTGGGTATCTCTACCGACACAGAGAGCATGACAGCAGCAGCAGAACGTCTGTTGGGTCTCACTGCTGGTCAGATTCAGGAACTGGCACGAGACATCCTCTTTGGTCAGTTACGTCTGGTGATTGCCACCATGAGTATTGAGGAGTTGAATTCCGACCGTGACAAGTTCCTCGAAGCCATCTCCAGCAATGTCGAGGTGGAATTGAAGAAGATTGGTCTTCGTCTCATCAACGTGAACGTTACCGACATCAACGATGAGAGCGGCTACATCGAGGCACTCGGTCAGGAAGCAGCAGCCAAGGCTATCAACGAAGCCAAGGTGCGTGTGGCTGAACAGGAGAAGTTTGGTGAAATCGGTAAGGCTGATGCCAACCGAGAGACCCGTATCCGTACTGCAGAAGCCAATGCACAGGCAGTGCAGGGTGAGAACGAGGCAAAGGTGCAGATTGCCAATTCTGACGCAGATCGTCGTGAACGTGAGGCTGAGGCACAGCGCAAGGCGATTGCAGCCGAGAAGGTGGCAGCCGCAAAGGCACTCGAAGAGGCTTATTCTGCTGAGCAGAAAGCCGAGGAAGCACGTGCCAACCGTGAACGCGCCACTCAGAGTGCCAACGTGCTCGTCAGTCAGGAGATTGAGAAGCAACGTAAGATTATCGAGGCAGAGGCAGAAGCAGAGAAGATTCGTGTAAATGCGAAGGGTGAAGCCGATGCTGCATACGCCAAGATGGAAGCCGAGGCACGTGGTCTCTTCGAGATTCTTTCTCGTCAGGCATCAGGTTATGACAAGATGGTGCAGGCTGCTGGCGGCGATGCCAACAAGGCTTATATGCTCCTGCTCCTGGAGAAGTTGCCAGAACTTGTCAAGACGCAGGTGGAAGCAGTCAAGGGTATCAATATCGACCACGTTACTGTTTGGGATTCAGGCAACTCTGCCGACGGCAAGGGCAGCACAGCCAATTTCCTCAGTGGCTTGATGAAGAGCGTTCCCCCACTCCACGAACTCTTCGACCAGGCAGGTCTTTCTTTGCCAGAGTACTTGGCGAAGAAGAAGGAAACTCCCGAGGTGGCTGACGTGGAACCTATCGCAGAAGAGGAAGAGGAGTTTGAAACAGAAAAGAATGATAAAAAGAAGAAATAATCAGTGAAGAAATTACTTTATTTAGTGCTCGCGGTATGTACCGTGAGCACTTCCGTATTGACTGCCACCAGTTGTAGTGATGGCGAAACCTACGCAGAGAGGAAGAAGAAAGAGGAGCGCTCCATCGGGCAGTTCCTGCTGGACAATGACTTCGTAGGCAAAATCAACACCATCACCGAGGAGCAGTTTTTTGCACAGGACAGCATGACAGACGTATCGAAGAACGAGTTTGTGCGATTCAACCAAGATGGCATCTACATGCAGATTGTCCGCAAGGGTGAGGGTCCTACGATGGTGGAATTGGCAAAGGAGCGAAAAGACACCACTGTCACACGCCCCCTCCTCTGCAAGTTCCTCGAATATGACATTCAGGGAGCCGACACCACCTGTACCAACCTGACCATCTACAAGGACATGACCAGCAAGATTGATGAGATGATGTGTACCTACGAGCATTACAGCCGTAGTTATACCGCTTGGTACACGAAAGGCGAGATGAAAGAGGCTTATGGCTCTGTCGTTCCGAAGGGATGGCTCAAGCCTTTGGATTTCATCCGTTTGACCAAGGTGGATGGCGAGGAAGCGAAAGTGCGTCTCATCGTGCCACACTCCTCAGGCACCAGCAATGCCTCTGGTCACGTGCAGCCTTTCTATTATGAAATCAGTTACATGATTCCACCGAACTACTAAAAAACCGAAGAATATGAGTTTAATCAAATCTATTTCCGGCATTCGCGGAACGATTGGCGGACGTGCCGGCGAGGGACTGAATCCCCTCGACATTGTGAAATTCACCAGTGCATACGCTACACTGATTCGTCGTACCACTAAGGTACAGAGCAACAAGATTGTGGTGGGTCGCGATGCCCGCATCTCTGGCGAGATGGTGAAGAACGTGGTGTGTGGTACCCTTATGGGCATGGGCTTCGATGTGGTCAACATCGGACTTGCTTCCACTCCTACCACTGAAATTGCTGTGGCAATGGAAGGTGCCTGTGGTGGCATCATCATCACAGCCAGTCACAACCCCCGTCATTGGAATGCCCTCAAACTCCTCAACGAGAAGGGTGAGTTCCTCAATGCCGTTGAAGGTAACGAAGTGCTGAAGATTGCAGAAGCAGAGGACTTTGACTATGCAGATGTGGATGGTCTTGGCAAGTACATCGAGGACAACTCTTACGACCAGAAGCATATCGACATGGTGCTGGGGCTTGACCTTGTGGATGTGGCTGCCATCAAGAAGCAGAACTTCCGCGTGGCATTCGATAGTATCAATTCCGTAGGTGGCATCATCCTGCCCAAACTCTTCAAGGCACTCGGTGTGGAACACGTTACCCCACTCTATGCAGAGCCAACAGGTGATTTCCAACACAACCCAGAGCCACTGGAGAAGAACCTCTCCGACATCATGGGACTCATGGCAAAGGGAGGCAACGATGTAGGTTTTGTGGTTGACCCCGACGTGGATCGCCTTGCCTTCATCTGCGAAGATGGCAAGATGTATGGTGAGGAATACACCCTCGTCACCGTAGCGGATTACATCCTCAAGCACACCCCTGGCAATACTGTCAGCAACCTCTCTTCCACCCGTGCCCTGCGCGACGTGACCCGCAAGTATGGCATGCAGTACAACGCTGCTGCTGTGGGCGAGGTGAACGTGGTGACCAAGATGAAGGAGACCAACACCGTCATTGGTGGTGAAGGCAATGGTGGAGTCATCTATCCTGCTGCCCACTACGGACGTGATGCCCTCGTAGGTATCGCCCTCTTCCTCAGCCATTTGGCACACGAACGTGAGGCAAAGCCAGGACTCACCGTCAGCCAACTTCGTGCCACCTACCCCGACTATGCCATTGCCAAGAACCGCATCGACTTGGATGCCTCTACCGATGTGGATGCCATCCTCGCCAAGGTCAAGGCGATGTACACAGGACAAGCAGGTGTGGAAGTGAATGACATTGACGGCGTGAAGATAGACTTCCCCGACAAGTGGGTACATCTCCGCAAGTCCAACACCGAGCCCATCATCCGCGTCTACTCCGAAGCATCCACGATGGAAGCAGCAGACGAGATAGGCAAGCAGATTATGGGCGTCGTGTATTCGATGAAGTAAGTTACACATATTATTTATATAAGGGCGAAGGAGGTCAAACAACCTCCTTCGCTTGTTTTATTCACC